>JBDTMO010000540.1:0-4248 GCA_039934235.1 bacterium
CGAGGTCAGCGTAGTAGTCGGTAATGCCTTCGCTCACCCAGAGCCACGTCGTCGGTTGCGGGCGATCGTAGTGATACGGCACCATGTCGGCGGGACGCAGCCGCTTCACGTTCCACGAGTGAAAAATTTCGTGCGCATACAAGGACGGCTGAAATTGAGTTCCGATGCCTTGTGGCGACACGATGTCGACATGTGAGCTCGCGTGCTCGAGTCCCGAAAAGCCTTGAGACGACGAGTCGGCAATCTGCATGACCGTGTAGTTGGCCCACGGCGCCTCGCCAAACACGTTGACCTCGACGGGAATGACACGCTTGAGCTGTTCCCACGCCGTCGCGCGTGCTTCTGCCGACACGCTCCCGGCGGGATACGTCGCGTAGCGTACGGTTTTGCCCGCAATGCTCGCGCTGTCGAGATCATAGCGGCCGACGAACACCGGATTGTCGACGAGGTCGTGATAGTTGGACGCCTTGTATGTGTGGCCTGCGCCCGCGCTCGTGAGTCCCGTCGTCACGAGGAACGTGGGATCCGTGTTGATCACGACTGTTGATGCAAAGTCCGGCGAGCGACCCTCCGGATACATGAACACGTTGGTTCCGTTGAACAACGCGAAGTCCGGGCGCGTCCACGCCATCGCGTTGTCGAGCGTATCGGCCGCGAACTCGAAGCTCACGGATACGTGGCCGCCTTTCGTTGGGCGCACCCGCCACGTGTCGTAGTCGAGCTTGTCCCAACGCAATTCGGCACCGCCCTGCACGGCCGTGAAGCCGCTCACCCACTTGGCAAAGTTGGTGATCTCGTAGGCGCCAGGCGTCCACGCGGGCAGCGAGAGCAGCACCGCTGCGTTATCGGCGACGTCGAACGACGTCACGACGCGCAGGCGTCTTGCCGCAAGCGCCGCCTTGTCGGCCGTGACTTCGTAGCGGATCGCGCTGATGGGCGCCGAGGTCGCGGGCTGCTGAGCGCCGACAGTTCCGGCCGCGAACGCCAACAATGCTGTCGTCCCGAGCGCAGCCAGAGACTTGTGCGTCACATTGTCATTCCGCACGAGCGACCGCTCGTCTCGGAATCCACGATACGTCGAGCGTGGCCGGCTCACGCCGCGCGATGGTAGAACCCGCTCGCTTCGCTCGTGCGGGATGACAGGACTGCGGCCGGGGTGCAAAAGGGGACATGTGTGAGTTTTGGAGTGAGTGACGTCTCCTGTCAGGATCGCCCTCGCGACCCGCCCGTCATTTCATGATTTACGACCAGGAGCCGTCATGCGAAAGCTCAACATTAATCTCACACGCCGTCACCTCGTCGCGGTCACCGGTATTGCGCTCGCACTTGTGGCGTGCAACCGAGATTCGCGGAGAGACATCGCCTCCAACGCTCGCACAAACGTGGGCTCCGATTCGAGCGCGAGCGCGGGGTTCACCTTGACGAAGCACCGCGCGGCAGTGGACATCGTCCGCGACGGACCCTCCGAGACCGCCCTCTCGGCGTCCTTGCCGGCCGACGCCATGGCGAGCCCCGCGGCGCCCGCCATGAGCCCTGCTCCCACCCCACCAGCACGAGAGCTCGCGACTTCCGCCCCAACGGCGAGCGAGTCCGCACCCGCACTCGATCTCGGCGCGCCACTCCCGCCAGCCTCAGACCCCGCGGGCGCAATGCTCGTTCGACATGGCGAGGCGTCCGTCGAAGTCAAACACGTCGACGACGCGGTGGCGAAGATCCGCCAGTCCGCAGCGCAGTTCGGCGGGTTCATCGCCAATACCGCGATCCGCAACGGCAAGGACGAACAGCCGTCTGCCTCACTCGAGGTTCGCGTTCCCACAGCGCAATTCGATGGCTTTGTCGGCGAGCTCCGCACACTCGGCAAGGTAGAAACGGTCACCGCCAGCGCGGTCGATGTCGGCGAGGAATACGTCGACTTGGGCGCACGCGCCGCGAATGCGCGCCGAGTGGAGGCGAGGTTGGTGGAGTTGCTCGCGACGCGCACGGGCAAGCTGTCCGACGTGCTGACTGTCGAGCAGGAGCTTGCGCGCGTGCGCCAGGAAATCGAGCGCCACGATGCGCGTCTTCGCTTTCTGGAGCGTCGAGCAGCACTCAGTTCGCTCAATGTGACGTTGCACCAGCCGCTCGCCCTCATCGATCGTCCGCAACCCGGCCCAATCGTCGAGGCGGTTGCCCTCGCGTGGGAGCGCATTCTCAGCGTCCTCGCATGGTGCATCGCGTCGCTTGGCATTATCGTGCCGATAGGCGTGCTGATTGGTCTTGGCTGGCTCATGATCCGCCGCGCGAATTGGCCGCGCTTTCGGTCCGAGTAAGCCGCCGTTTCAAGCGGGCACTGCACATGCGGTACTACGATGGCATCCGTCGCCATGCTTTTGTCGGACGCTATGCTGCGTAACGACTTACGTGATCGACGCACGGATACGGTGTCCTCCTTTTGTGAAACACACCGTCCGCGATTTGAGAAATTGGTTCACTTCTCGTGGGGAATTGAGACATGAGCAAGCCCACCGTACCAGCGCTGCTTGTCGTCGCGGCCATCGTCGCAACCGGACTTTCGGCGCGCGCATCCCAGGCACAGGTCGTCAACGCACCACTTCCTGTGGTTGGTGCGCCTCCGCCGGTTAGCGAGGTGCAGCCGTCGCGGATGTACGACCCGACGGAGCTCGACCGCATCGTCTCCCCCATCGCGCTCTACCCTGACCCACTCCTCGCTCAGGTTCTCTCGGCCGCAACGTATGCGTCTGAAATTCCCGTTGCGATGCAGTGGGTGGACGCGCGCCGCGGACGTACAGCGGAACAACTCACTGCTGCACTGTCTGTCGAACAAGTGCCCTGGGATCCGAGTGTACAGGCGCTGGTTGCGTTCCCGACCGTGTTGCACACGATGGCCACGTCGATGCCGTGGACGACCGAGGTTGGCGACGCGTTCCGTGCGCAACCGTCGGACGTGATGGACGCCGTGCAGCGTCTGCGGTCGCAGGCTCGCCGATACGGCTACCTCAATTCGACGTCGCAGCTTCAGGTCGTCGAGTCACAGGGCATCGAGATCCTGCCTGTGAATCCGTCATACGTGGTCGTGCCCTACTACAACCCGGTCATCGTGTTTGCGCCGCCGCGCCCTCGGTTCCTCGTGTCGTCGGCGATTTACCTGGGCTTTGGCGTGCGGCTCGGAAACTGGTATGAGCCGTGGGGCTATCGCACGGCCGGATTCTATTGGCCGATGCATAACGTCGTCGTTGGATATCCCGGCTGGAATCGCGCGCATGTGCGACGAGATGTCGTCTATACCGGTTATAACAACTACAACAACTACGACAACCGCTACGCGGTTACGCGATACGAGCCGCGTGCCGTCCAGGTGCGCGGCAATGGGTATACGGAGCGAGGCTCGACGTATCAGCCGCGAGGCGAGCGCGGCACGACGGTGTGGGCACAGAACTATGGGCGTGGTTCATCGAACGACGACCGAAACCGTGACTATCGGTCGCGCGGCAATCCCGGGTACGACGGAAATTCAGGTCGCGGCAGCAGGGACAATCGCGACGATCAGTGGCCTGGCCGTACGTCGCAACCACGGCCCGCTCAAGCTGCGCCGAGAAGCGATGGACCGCGCGCTGCGCCGCAAGCACAGCCACATCATGTCGGCGAACAGCAACGCGTGGCGCGTCGGAAAAACTGATCGCGCTCTACTGAGTTGCGCAGTGCAAGAGGTCGCCGCGAGGCGGCCTCTTTGCGTTTGGCGTCCGGAAGAGCGCTACAATAGCACCTACATACGACCAGCAGCCAAAACAGCAAACTGCATCACGGATTTCGCGGAAACGGCGCGGACAAACCATGTGCAGTATCCGCGCGTTTCCGCGTAATCCGTGATAGGCAGTTGCTGTTTCTGGACACGCCTGTCCGACCGCGTGGCCCACACCCATATTCGACCGACATCCACGCCAGCCGCGCCAGGGAGCGCCGACTATGACGACGCCAGTCGCACCGCCGGAGCCGACGTTTGCTCCATACATCTCACCGTCCGAAGCGCCAAAGGAATTCAGCATCGGCGCCATCGTGCTCGGTGTCCTGCTGGGCCTCGTCTTCGCGGCCTCGAGCATCTACCTCGCGCTCAAGGTCAGCCTCACCGTGAGCGCATCGATTCCGATCGCGGTGCTGTCGATCACGATCTTCCGCTATATCTCGCGCGCGATGCGGTCGTCTCCAGCGACGATCCTGCAAAACAATCTCGTGCAGACGACGGGCTCTGCC
>JBDTMO010000541.1:0-4247 GCA_039934235.1 bacterium
GCCAAGAAGGCACCGGCCAAGAAGGCGGCGCCCAAGAAGGCTCCGGCCAAGAAGGCGGCAAAGGGCAAGCGCCGCTAGTTTCTCGGGCGCAGCGTTGAATGCATCGGGGTGTAGCCAGTCAATGGCTGCACCCCGTCGCGTTTGGCACGTCCTGGGTTAACTTCCGCCGCTATGCCGGAACCGACTCCCTCTCCCGTCGCGCTGTTGCGCGCGCATTCGCGTCACGCTCCCTGGAACGCGCGTGGGCTCGCGGCGCATGTGACCGCGCTCGTCGACGCCGCCGGCATTCGTCCGACAAACGCCTCGGCGCGTGTGTCGCCCAGTGCGCGCTCCGTGCGGTTCTACGTGGCGAACGGCCTGCTCGACCGGCCGGAGGGCGCAGGCACCGCGGCCACGTACAACTATCGCCATCTCCTCCAGCTTCTCGCCATCAAGATCCGGCAGCGCGAGGGGGCGACCCTGGAGACGATCAAGGGCGAGATGACGGAAGTGACGGGCGACATGCTCGAGCGCCGCGTTGCGGCATCGCTCGCGCCGGCCCTCGGCGCCCAGGCCGACGTCGCCGTTCGCAACACCGATGACGACCGCTCGGCAAGCTGGCGCCGGGTTCCCGTGGCGGACGGCATCGAGATACACGTGCGCGATGATTCGCCCGCCGCGCGCGATGAGGCCTTGGTGGCCATGCGTGAGGCTGTACGGGCGGCGCTTGGACGAGCGGACATCCGGTAGCAACCGGACGGTTACAGCAGCCGCGACAACAGCGCTGCCCCGTCCTCGATCACGTGATCGTACCACGGGCGCTTCTGGAACTCGGAGAGTTTTATCTCCGTGGCGCGCGTGAGATCGTCCATGTACGTCGCGTTCATCTGCGCGCCGAATGCGGCGTCAAGAAAGACAAAGTTCGACTCATTGTTGAATGCGAGCGACCGGTTGTCAAAGTTCATCGATCCAATCGAGCCCCACATGCCATCCACGATGAACGTCTTGGAGTGCATCATCGACGGCTGGTATTCGTAGATCCGCACGCCCGCCTTCAACAGCTCTTCATAGCGCGAACGACCAGCCCACCAGGTCGTCTTCACGTCCGTTTCATTGCTCACCGTGAGGACGCGAACGTCCACGCCGCGCTTGTGGGCATCCACGAGTAGCTGCCGGAAGTCGTCATCCGGCACGAAGTACGAATTGGCGACATACAACGTCTGTCGCGCACTGGCGATCGACAAGGCGATGAATCGCTCCGCTGGTGTGCTGCCTGTGGTTGGTGAGGCGAAAAAGATTCCCGCCTGCATGCCGCCGTCTACGGTGGTGAAGGCCATTTTCGGGAAGAAGGTGTCTCCCGCGATGAGCTCTCCGGTGCACTCTGCCCACGCAGCCGCAAAGGCGGACTGCAACCCCATCACGGACGGTCCCTCGAACCGCACGTTGCTGTCGCGCCACTGGTCTGGGTGGTTGCCGTCGCCAAGCCAGTAGTCAGCGAGCCCGAAGCCGCCCGTGTAGCCAATTTCGCCGTCCACGACCACCACGCGAACGTGCGACCGATCCGTGGCATTGTGGAGGGAATACCAATGCAGCTGACGCAGGAGGCCGATTTCGACCCCAGCCTTCGTGAGGCTGTCTGCCCACGCCTTTTTCAGGTTCATCGACCCGAAGGCGTCCAGCACAAACAGAACGCGGACACCTTCCCTCGCCTTCTGCGCGAGAATGACGCCCATGCTGTCCGCCACGGCGCCGGGCTTCGCGTAGTACATCTGCACAGTGATGGTGTGCTTCGCCGATCGCAGGTCCGCCCAAAGCCGCGGATACACGGCTCCGTTGTTCATCTGTTCGGCCGCATTTCCCGCCGTCAGGTGAGCGCCGGTATAGAGCTCCATCATTCGCGCGAAGAGGGAGTCCGTGATGGCCGGAGCCCCTCCCGCTTTGCCAATGACGACGACGTTCTTGACCGGCGTGCCCCTGGTGATCGACAGAATTCCAACCAGCGTCAGTGAGCCGACGAGGAGCAATCCAAGCACGACACCAACACGCTTGACCCTGAGCATTTTTCGCATTTGTCGTCTCGCTATCACATACTTCATGCCATGAGGCCGAGCCCGGTGATGCGATTGGCGCCCCGAGGGTCGGCCCAACAGGAGCCGAATGGATTTCAGCGGTCGCAGTGTTGTGCTCACCGGCGTAGGCCGCGAAGGGCAGGTTGGAGAGGCAGTCGCTACCGCGTTCGCTGAGTTGGGTGCGCGCGTCTTTCTGGTGGATCGTCAAGAGAGCGAGGCACGCGCGCGTGCCGACGCGCTCGTGGCAAACGGTCGTCGAGCAGCTGGCCTGGGCGTGGACCTCACCGACGAAAACGCTGTCGCCGCGCTGGCAGAGCGTGTTCGCGATGCCACGGGCGGACGCGTTCATGCACTGGTGCATCTCGCGGGCGGTTTCGTCTCCAGCGGCTCTGTGGCGGAGAGTGATGCCACGCTCTGGAACCGCCAATTCGCGCTGAATGCCAGTACGGCGTATCTCACCGCGCGCGCGTTTCTGCCTCTCCTGCGCGTGGCCAAGGGCGCCCTGGTGTTCTTCGCATCGGAGGCCATCCTGCCCGGAGGGCGTACAGCGGGGATCTCCGCGTACGCGGCGTCCAAGAGCGCGCTCGTGGGGCTGATGCAGTCGATCGCGCAGGAGGAAGCGCCGCGTGGCGTGCGCGCCAACGCGGTTGCGCCCACCTCCATACGCACGGCGGCCAACCTCGCCACCATGGGCCCCGACGCCGCGTACGTGACGCGCGAAGACGTCGCCAAGGTGGTGCTGTGGCTGTGCTCCGAGGAGTCGCGTGCGGTGAACGGCCAGTTGATTCCCGTGCGATAACCAGGGCATGAGCGTGCTCGCACGGCGTCGGGTTGCCACGCGGACGATTCGTCTCGACCGGTCGCTCGAAGCGCTGCCGATTTTCCGGCTGAGCGACTCCGCCGAGGACGATACGATTGCCTTTGCGGACGAGCAGGGTTGCCGGTGGCGCGTGCTGCCGAGTCCCGGTGATCGCATGCCGGGAACGTTCGATCAGGATGTGTACGTGGAGCTCCTACGGCGCTTTACGGAGGCGGACGAACCTGCCGATGGCGCGGTGTCGTTTACGCTGCACGCGTTCCTGCGCGCAATGGGCCGGCGCGTGGACGGGCGCACGTACGAGCAGCTCCGCAGCGCGCTGGGCCGGCTCGAGCGGACCACGCTCGAGTCTCAGGGGGTGTACGAGAGCATGGCGGGCGGCGGCCGCAGTCCCGTGCGTTTCACGCTGCTCACCGCGGTGGCTGTCGAACGACGGAGGACAATGGATCGCGAGCAGCTTCCGTTGTTCCACCCGATCTCCGCCGCCGAGCCGGGGGTCGCGCGTGTGATCCTCTCGGCAGTCGTGCGAGAAAACCTTGCGGCGGATCATGTGGTGAGCCTGTCTGCGCCGTGTTACTGGTCGCTTGCGTCGCCGGTGGCGCGGCGATTGTATCGCCTCCTCGAGGTGGCGCGGGCAGAGGAGCGGCTGACGTGGCGGATTGGTCTGGACAAGCTCGCTGCGCAATTGCCGCTGGCGCAGCGGTATCCGTCGCACTTGCAGCGTGTGCTGCAACCGGCGCACGATATGCTTGTCACGGCCGGCGTGTTGAGAAATGCGGTGATCAGGCAGCAGCAGCGCGAGTGGTTCGTGGACTATATGCTGGGATCGAGACCCGCTTGAGGTGACGGTGAACGGTGAACGGTGAACGGTTACCGAGCCAGAGCCAGAGCCAGAGCCAGAGCTCGCAGGTCACCGTTCACCGTTCACTGTTCACCGTTCACTGTTCACCGTTCAGTCGGTATGACCACAAAGCTCCTCGAGCCTCTCCGGCGCGAAATTGAAATCGATGGCGAGCCGTATACCGTCCTCATCACGCCCGAGGGAGTTCGGCTCACCAAGAAGCGGTTTCGGGAGGGGCGGCTCGTGACGTGGCGCGCGATGCGAGATCAGGGCGAACCGGAGCGTGTGACGCCGTAATCGTGGCATCAGTCCAACAACGGGAACAGTTGCGCCCCGCACGACGTATTCAGGTGGATGGTTTTCCTCAACCGCAGGTAGTCATGACTCGTCGTCGTACCGCTCTCATCGGACTCATCGTCCTTCCCGTTGTCGCGGGGGGATTTCTCCTGCAGGATCGCGAAACCACCGACGGTGCACGGGTCCTGGACCAGGTGCTCAGCCTGGTGTCGCAGCGGTTCGTCGACACCGTGAGCTCGGCCGC
>JBDTMO010000542.1:0-4245 GCA_039934235.1 bacterium
CGTGCAGGCCGCTCGGCGCGCGAAAGCGGAGCTCACTTAGCGGCAATAAGGGTTGTCATCCCGCGGCGGCATCAGCCGGTCGACGCTACGCTCTGTCATCCCGCAGGAGCGAGCGGAGCGAGCGAGTGTCGGGATCTACGGTGCGATCCGCGAAGCAGGCCGAGGTTCGACGACGAACAGATCCCGACATTCGCTCCGCTCATGCGGGATGACAATCCATACCTGAACCGTCGCGTCAGAATCCCGACAACTTCGTAATACGTCCGCGTGTTCCTACCGCCCAACCCGCGCGGGGCGACGCGAAGCCCACCGACCAATAGTTGAGCGTGTCGATCACCATCCAGCTCGCGCCCTCGTCGCGCGAGTATACCGCACCCGCTGGCCCCACCGCTACGACAGTTGGTCGCGCTGCTGATGGGACATACACGCCGCCCCACACACCAGTCTTGAGCGGTGGACTCGCTCGGGTAATCCACGTGTGCCCGCCATCATTCGTCGCCGCGGCCAACACATCGCCTGCCTGTGCGGCGTTTCCACCGCCCAGCGCGACGCCGTTCTTATCGTCGCGGAAGCCAATCGACTGCGGTCCGGAACCCGCGCGCGTCGTGATGGGGAGCGTATCCACTGACCAGCTGCGACCGTAATCCGTCGTGCGCAACACTCGTCCATGCGCCGCGTTGCTTGCCACGATCCAGGCACGACCGCCGGGTCGCGTCACCAGGCACGTGCCACTGGCGGCGAAGCTTCCCTCCTCGCGCTGCGCCGCAGGAAGCGCCGCCTGCGGCACTCGGCTCCAGGTGCTTCCGCCATCAGACGTCGTCAGCATGGCAATCTCGCTGCCGATCGCATCACCAATGACGATTCCACGATTCGCGTCCCAAAAGGACATGCAATCATAGAAGCCAGCAGGGTCGCGATTGGTAAACTGCAACGTCCAATGCTCACCGGCATCGCTGGTCTTGTAGATGCGAGACTGAGGCCCATTGCCGATGCTCAGGAGATACGCCGTCGTCGCGCTTACAGCGTGTACGTCTCGAAACTGAAGCGTGTCGGCGCCGCTGACGCGCCCCGATTGCCAGGTAGCACCACCATCGGTCGTGCGCAGCCACGTACCCTGTGACCCACTGACCCAAACGACGCGCTCATCCACCGGGCTTACGGCGATGAGGAGCGCAGTCGTGCCGCTCGCCTGCTCGCTTCGCGTGATCTGTGCAGGCGTGATGCCGTCACGCGGAGGAGTGGCACACGCGTAAACGAGCGTGCCAAGGAGCAGCCCAACACCGCGATATCGCGCGTATGACGATCGGCTGCGAACTTCGGGAAAGTCATTCCATCGACGAATCATGTATCGAACCTCGTAGCCGAGTCTCACCGGAAGTCACTGTCACATGCGTTCCTCGATGTTGCGTGCGTGGCGGATTGCACGCAAGCGACTGCGACACCGGCGTTGGTGACGAGTTTGGGTGAAGCGATGGCCCGACAGGAGGGGCGGTAGGAGGCTCGTACGCGGCGGGAATTCACTCGAACGGCACCACGCACAGCGGACATCTCGAGTCAACGAGTTGGAGTGACGACGGCGCTCACCACGACGCGGTGGATCCTGTCGAGCAGCGGATACTCGCGGTCCATGAACGCATTGCCTCCTGACGCGAGAGGTCCCTGCCGTCCCTGCCGGACGCCGCTCCCGGAATTTTCGCCGTAGCCGGCGTAAAGGCTGTCCAGCACCGCCATCCCCTCCACCACACGACCGAGCACCGTGAACGGCTCGGCGTTGTTGCGAACATTGTCCGCGAGATTGATGTAGATCTGCGCATTGCGCGTGTTCGGCTCTCCGCCTCGCATCGCGAACGCGAATGTGCCGCGCGTGTTAACCGAGCGCGGAGGATCGTCGGTGAGGTACTGCTCCTTCCATGCGGCATTGACAGCGGGATTGCCGTTAAGCCCGAACTGGGCGATGTAGTTCCTGTTCACCCGATGAAATCGCGCGTCGTCGTAGTATCCAAGGCGCGCAAGGTTGTAAACGCGATCGGCGCCAATTGGACCCCATTCCCGCACAAGCTCCATCACGAATACGCCCTTCGTCGTCTCGAAGCGAAGGTGGGACACGGAAGGTGCACGTACACGCCATTCAGGGTGTTCTGGATGTAGCAGCAGCCATTCGCGACTCGGACTGGTGGTGTCGCCGGAGGTAGGGGAGTGTCGAGACGCGCACGCTGAGAAGGCCTGAAGGGCGAGCAGCCCCGCGACGATCGCAAAGGATCTCACCGCCGCGATTTTGTGCATGGCAGGCCTACGCGGGAGGGAGTTGGGTTGGTGACATCACGGAGGCGTGACGTCGCGCGGCAAGAATATATCTACCCAGAGTCCCGATTGATGCGTCGAACACGTTGTTCGTTTTGACGAACGCGCTCGGCCTCTCATATCTTCGGGGCATGACGCTCGAACGTACCGCGCAGATCATCCAGGTCGCGTATCCGCAGGTCTACCTTGCGTGCCACACGCGCCATCAGCGCAAACGGACATCGATGCACCGGCTGTCGTCGCGCGATTCTTCCATCCTCGCGCATCTCGATGCGACCACCGCGATGCCGCCTGCTCGGCTCGCGACACATCTCAGTATTGCGCGCTCGACGCTCTCGGAAGCGCTCAAGCGCCTCACCGCGCTCGGATACACGCGACAAACAACGCGGTCGTCCGCCAATGGAGAGCGAGGTGGCGTTGGGATATTGCTGACGCCGAAGGGCCTCGCTGCAATACGTGAAACCTCTGTGCTGGAGACGCCGAGGCTGCGTGAGGTACTCGAGACGCTGAGTGCTGCGGAGCTGCGTGCCGTTGCTCGCGGAATGAGCGTGCTCGCGAACGCGTGCAGCCGGCGCAACGGAAAAGCGTCGGCTCCGTCAACATCGCGTGAACAATGAAAATCCTCATTGGTGTGGTCGTGGTGCTGGTGGTGCTCATCGGCATCGTGATTGGCGTTGGATACCTGCTTCCCGTGCGCCATCGCGCCTCACGCATGGCGACGTATCCAGTGTCGCCCGATGTCTTGTTCGCTGCGATAACGAACGTGTCGGCATTTCCGTCGTGGCGTTCCAGCGTCAAGACGGTGGACGTCGTTGCATCTGCGCCGAAGCTCAGTTGGCGCGAGACGGGAAGTGACGGAACGATTCTCTATGTTGCCGATCGAGTCGCTGCGCCGACAAGCCTCGTGACGCGCATCGCAGATCCCAATCTTCCTTTCGGCGGCACGTGGACATACGAGCTCGCTGCGATGGGGAAGGAGACGACATTGCGTATTACGGAGGACGGTGAGGTGTACAATCCGCTCTTCCGTTTCATGTCGCGATTCGTGTTCGGGCACACCGCAACCATCGATACGTACCTGCACGATTTGGGAAAGCGCTACGCAGCAGCGTCTGGCATTTCAGACTGAAGGCGACCGAACTCGGCTGCGTTCGTGAGTCCATCTTTTGCATTTAGGTGGGCAATCACCTTCGCAGGAGATGTTGAGAATGAAAAACCAAGTTCGCTTCGCTGTGCTCGCGGCGATTGCGCTCTTCGTTGCCCTTCCGGCACGCGCTCAGGACACTGCGCATAAACCCGGCGGCCTGAACAAGGTGGCTCACAACGTGAGCAAGACCGCGAAAAAAGCGGGGCAAGACGCCAAGGCCGAGTTGAAGCGCGATGCCAGCAAGACGCACAACGCGCTCACCGATGCGGGCAATGAGACGAAGACCGTGCTCAAGAAGACAACGGGCATCAAGGGGTCGCACAATGCGCACCCCGGCGGCCTGAACAAGGTGGCGCACGACATCAGCAATACGTCGAAGAAGGCGGCAAGCGATACGAAGGCGGAAAAGAACCGCCTCAAGAGCAAGGCGCACGGAGAAGCCACCGAAGCTGGCAAGGACGTCAAGGAAGCGCCGAAGAAGCCGTAACGCTGGACGTTGGCGAGTAGGTTCTGGAAAGGCGGTCGGCGCAGGAAGCGCCGGCCGCCATTTGTTTATTCGACTGCAAATCGCGGCAAAACAGGGCGTAATGCGAATCGTACGACGTCTGCAACTAAGCCACGATGTCTGGAATGCACAGGGCAAAATGTCCTAACTCTCCAATGAATGTCACTTTGTAGGACACTCTGACGCCTCCTTAAGAGCGCCCAAGGATGGCACCCAGCATGCCTACCGCAGACCCCAGATAACTCGCTGTGGCACGGGGACATGCATGCTTGGGCCTGCAAAGAGGCAGCCC
>JBDTMO010000543.1:0-4228 GCA_039934235.1 bacterium
GTCGTCGGCACGGCGCCAAGGCGTATCGTTTCGCTCAACCCAACCACGACGGAGCTGCTCTACGCAATCGGCGCCGGCTCGCACGTCGTCGGTCGCACAGCGTACGACATCTATCCCATGGAAGTCCTCGCCGTGCCCGATCTCGGCCCGGGACTTCGCCCTAACGTCGAGGCGGTACTCGCCACGCATCCTGATCTCGTGCTGCTTTACGCGAGCGCAGACAACCGCGATGCCGCGCGGAGATTGCGTGCGAGCGGTGTGCCTACGGCGGCCTACAAGATCGATCGCATCGCCGATATGGCGCGCGTGACGCTGCTACTTGGCAAGCTCACGGGAGATACGTTGGCGGCGCGTCATACGGTCGATACCGTGCGCGCGACGCTCGCTCGGGTGCGACGCGAAACATCGAGACTTCCGCACCCGACCGTCTTCTGGCCGCTGTGGCAGGCACCAATCCTCTCCGTTGGCGCAGGAAGCTTTCTCAACGAACTGATCGACATCGCTGGTGGACGCAACGTATTCGGTGAGTTGAAGCAGCCGTCGCCGGCGGTCACGTTCGAGGAATTGCTTCGCCGAGATCCGGACATCATCCTCACCGGCGCCAAGACGCGGGCCACGCTGATCGCGGATGCGCGATGGCGGACGTTGCGGGCCGTGCGCGAGAATCGCGTGCTCGTCATCGACACGACGATCATCAATGGCCCATCCGCGCGCGTTGGCACGAGCGCCGTCGCGCTCGCCGCACTGCTGCACGCTTCCACGAAGTTCTGACGTGCGCCTATCACGATGGGCAGCGCTCTGGATTGCACTCGCGCTATCGATCATCGCCGGTGTGGCGATCGGTATCCTGCCGCTGTCCATGACTGACGTCATCAACGGCATCGTCGGCGTTGGTGCTCCAATGCCGGTGGCGGTCGTGCGCACGCTTCGTCTGCCTCGTGTGCTGCTCGCGGCGCTCGTCGGCGCGGGGCTCGGTGCGTCAGGCGCTGCACTCCAGGGCGCAACGCGCAACAAGCTTGCCGAACCGTATCTCTTGGGCGTGTCGGGCGGTGCGGCGGTCGGCGCGGTGCTTGCCTCAGCGTTGCATGCACCGCTCGTCCTTGTGCCGGTTGCAGGATTTGTCGGAGCGCTTGCTGCAGTTGCGCTGACGCTGATTGTCGCGCGCGCATCGGGCGGTCGCGGCGACGCACGCGTCGTACTCATGGCTGGCGTCGTCGTTGGCGCATTCGCGAACTCTGTCATCATGGTCGCGCTGGCCAACGCCGACGCGTCTGCCGTGCGCGGCGCGCTGTGGTGGATGATGGGCTCGGTCGCGGAGGCGACCTGGTTGCAGGTGCAGGCGCTTACCGTGTTTGTCGCAATTGGCGTCGGTGCGCTGCTCGCCCTTGGGCGTGCAATCGACGTCCTGGCCTTGGGCGAAGACACCGCCGCGGGGCTCGGCATCGATGTCGCGCGTGTATCGCTTGGGGTGTACGTCGCAGGTGCGCTGCTCGCCGCGGGGACAGTGAGCGCCGCGGGGCTCGTCGGGTTCGTTGGGCTGCTCGTGCCGCACCTCGTGCGCCTGGGCGGAGCGCGAACGCACCGCACGATCATCGGTGCAGCCGCGCTGGCGGGCGCATCACTCGTCGTGTGCGCGGACCTGATTGCGCGCATCGCGTTGCCGCCAGCGGAGCTTCCACTCGGTGCAGTTACAGCCTTGATCGGCGTACCCTTTTTTCTCGCGCTGTTGCGCCGCCTCACGTGATTGCCTTTCGCGAAGTGGCCGTGCGCTATCCGCATCGTGAGCTCTCTGCGCTCGATGGCGTATCGCTCGTCGCGGAACGCGGACGAATCACGGCCGTTGTCGGACCAAACGGCAGCGGCAAGAGCACGCTCGTTCGCGCGCTCGTTGGACGTATTCCATTGCGGTCGGGCGACATCTCACTTGATGGCCATTCGATCGCGGGCACCGCGCGTCGTGCCCTCGCTACGCGCATCGCAGTGGTGACGCAGCGCGAGGATCCCGCGTTCCCGCTTACCGTACGCGAATACATCACGCTGGGGCGGTATCCGCATCTGGGGCTCTGGCGCGGTGCGGGTGCCGCCGACCGCGCAGCCATTGCGCGGGCCGTCGAGCGCACCGAGACAGAATCGTTTGCCGAGCGGGCCATCACCGAACTTTCGGGCGGTGAGTGGCAGCGCGTGCGATTGGCTCGCGCGCTCGCGCAGGGCGGTGACGCCATCGTTCTCGACGAGCCGACGACATTCCTCGACGTCGCGCATGAGATGGCGATCTTCGAACTCCTCAGCCGACTGGCTGCAGAAGGGCAAGCCGTGTTGCTGGTGAGCCACCAGCTGAATCTCGTCGCGCGTTTCGCGGAGCACATCGTGCTGCTGCATCGCGGTCGCGTGGCGGCAGCGGGCGATCCAGGTGCGGTGATGCAAGGCGCCGTCCTCGAGCGCGTGTACGACTGGCCGCTCGTCGTGACGCGTGATCCAGCCGTTGGCGCGCCAGCGCTCGTTCCTCTGCGCGTTCGCCCTCGAGGCGAGAAGATCACATGACGTGCCGACGCGCGCGACACGAAAGACCTCCGTTTCTAAACGCGAAAGCACGGAGCGGGAACCGATACGCGCAGAACGCAGCTGCAGCAAGGCGCAGTTGGGCATTCGCGCGTGTCCACGCGACCCGTGATGACGTAAAGCCGTTCCGAAATCTGCGCACGCACATACTCGCCTTCCCGCTCGTTCAACAGAATCACCCAATGCAAACCAGATCAATTCTCCACATCGTTGCGTTCGTCGCGACACCTGCACTTGCAGCCGCACAAATCGCCAGGGACACCGCGCACACCGCGCCAATCGTTGTGACCGCGACACGTTCGCCGCTCGCTGCGAGCAGGGCTCCATCGTCAGTGTCGGTCCTGCGCGGCGACCAGCTTCAGCGCGAGGGAATTACCACCGTCCTCGATGCGCTGCGCCGGGTCCCCGGCCTTGCCGTGGTGCAGACAGGTTCATACGGCGGCGCCACGTCGCTGTTCATTCGTGGCGGTGAAAGCAAGTTTGCCAAGGTGCTTGTCGACGGTGTTCCCGTGAATGACGCGGGCGGCGCCCTCGACTTCTCGACACTGAGCACCGATAACCTCGACCGCATCGAGATCGTTCGTGGCCCGGCGAGTGTACTGTATGGCTCCGATGCGATGGCCGGCGTGGTGCAGCTCTTTACGCGGAGCGGCGGCGGAGCGCCGCGCATCGAAGCGTCGGGCCGCGCTGGTGGGTTCGAAAGTCGCGATGCCGACGTATCCCTGCGCGGAGGCAGCGATGCCTTTTCATATTCCGTAGCCGGCGCGCGACACAGCACCGAAGGCATTCAACGTTTCAACAGCCAGTACCGTCAGGGCGTTGGAAGCGCTCTGTTAGGCATGCATCGTGATGCGCTGGACGTGCATCTTTCGGTGCGGTACAGCGATAACGAGCTCCACTTTCCGACGAACGGCTCAGGTGAAGTCGTCGATAGCAACGCGGTGCGTCGCGACGATCGCCTGTCCGTGGGTCTCGACGCCGGCTATCGGCCATCATCGATGACCGAGTTGCGTCTCTCGCTGGCATCGTTCGACGTGCATGGCGTTTCGGACGATCAGCCCGACAGCAAGGGCGACACGTCCGACTATTACTTCACGACCACCGATCGGTCGCGCCGCCGCAGCGGCGACCTGCGCTTGAACATTGACCTCCCCGCGGCGGCCAGGCTGACCGTGGGCACGCAGATCGAGCACGAATGGCAGGATGGATCCAACACGCAAAGCAACTTCGGCCCGAGTGTCACACCTCCTCGCCGTCGCAGCACAACGGGTGCATATACGCAGCTCCTCTTCGCACCGTCAGAACCATTTACCGTCACGCTCGGTGGACGCTACGAAAACAATGAGCAGTTCGGCCACTTCTTCACCTACAGGGCGGCGGGCAGTGCGAATATTGCTGCGACGCGCTTTCGTGCGAGCATTGGCTCCGCGTTTCGCGAGCCGACCTTCCTCGAGAACTTCGGTGGACCGTTCGTCATCGGCAATGCGGAGCTGAAGCCCGAACACGCACTGAGCCTCGACGCCGGCGTTGAGCAGGGCATTACCGATCGGGGAACAGTCGGCGTTACGGTGTTCTCCAACTCATTCCGTGATCTCATCGACTACCAGTATTCGGCAACGGCGCCGAACTATTTCAACCTTGCTCGCACGAAGACGTCCGGCGCCGAAAT
>JBDTMO010000544.1:0-4226 GCA_039934235.1 bacterium
GGTGGCCATGTGATGTAGGCGGTCAGGCAGCCGTGCAGGCGTCGACACTTACTCTGACGGCCAACACGCCGACGCTACCTCTCTGTTCAGTAATTCCCATTGTCGCTTCTGCCACTCAGCACCTGATCGGGCTTGCTTGCCCAAGAACCGCTTGAGCGTTGCTGCATCAATCTTGTAGGCCACTGCGGCTCCAGGGGCGAACCCGCGACAACGCTCCTCGGCCGTCATGATAAAGTGGCCAGCGGGAGTTTGAAATATTTCTACATGAGTCTTGGTGTCTGCTCGCCTTACATGCGTTGGCAACAGCGGATTGATCCCGCTGTGCGCCATTGACGCGATGGTTCTTCCATCAAACGGGATATTCCTGCGGTTGTGCCCCGCCACACAACGAACGAAGGGACGCGTGGTTGGCGAAGGCGTCGTCGTGCCTAATGATTGCCGCTCGGGCCGTGGTTTGCGTTGCCGCCTGGTTGCGTCGACGAAGCTTTTGGGGCGTGGCACTGGAACGCTCAACGGCGCGACACGTTTCTTAAAAAGCGTGCTGCGCAGACTCATCGCGCTCGGCTGTCGCCGCAGTTCGCTGGGCGGGCCGCTTGCCGACCCTGTGACGTTTGGTCTGGGAGGCGCAACGAGAACAATGCAGTCTTCGCAATACGTCGCGCCATTCCAGGTGTCAACGCCCGCGATTTGCTCGAAGCACCTCTGACACACGGAAAACCCCTCAAGCATGAGATTCTCTAAGGCTGGTTCCCCACGCCAGAATTAGCGTGCAGGCGAATCAATTAGTGAGCGAAGCGAACGTCAGGTTCAGTGATCGTTGGGCAGTCGTACATCGAAGGTAGACCGGCAGATCCGTTCCGAGCATTGGTCATTAAGCCGTCGAATCTGATAGGGCCGAGAAGCTCGCCTATACTTCGCGCTCGTCGCCAAAAGTCCGGCGCGCAACCTTCGTTAGAGAGCAGGCGAAAGCGACGCGGCGAAACCAACGGGGAACCCGATGCCACTTGCAAGTCCCAATACTACCATTGCCAACGTACACCAGCTTGACCAGTTGCGCCGCCTCCGCATCCGTAATCACCGGAACGCCGATCGTAGTAGGGAGGCGGAACCGGCCCGCGGCACCTCAGCGAGCCCCACAGCCAATGTGAAGGCGTGCGATAAGGCAGAGAGCGAGTACCGCCACGGTGAGCTGTCCGAATTCCACGCCTCATTCCAAAATTGGAATGAGGGCGGCTCAGCACCCGATACTCGCAACATCGGCAGAGATCGGACATGACGGAATCATTTCGCGGGCCAAAACTAAAGATTGACCGGGCCAGACTCCACATCACTACTTTGGTCGCCGACATCGAGAAATACAAGAAACTCGACCCGATCCGAGTTGTCGTTAAAGAAAGCTATGACCTTAGGTACGTTGACTTGATGGTCAAAATATACAGAGCTGTGCCGAGCGACCTCTCGCTGATACTCGGCGATGCCATCCACAATCTTCGCACCGCGCTCGACCTCCTGCTGTCTAGTCGTTCGCAACGCCGGAGAGAGCGACAAGGACGTCTACTTCCCGTTCTGCTCGACTCAGGACGACCTCGATCGTACAATAAAGAAGCGACACATCGAGCGAGCCGGCCCAAAGGCCGTCGAAGCGATGAGGGCGTTAAAACCCTACAAGGCTGGGAATCCGGGCTTGCGTGCGCTTCACGACTTGGACATCGCAGACAAGCACGTGCTCCCGATGGGGTGCCACGGCCTGCACGCGTAGCCAACCACACCGAAGAGTCTTGCCGCGGTGGTGGCTCGCCCGTCGCCCATACTATCTGAGAACCTG
The DNA here is from genome assembly GCA_039934235.1 of bacterium. Lineage (GTDB taxonomy): Bacteria > Gemmatimonadota > Gemmatimonadetes > Gemmatimonadales > Gemmatimonadaceae > AG11. The sequence continues at coordinate 1,826 of JBDTMO010000544.1, forward strand.
CGATAACTGGCGCGCGAGTTGCGAAAAGCTCCCCTCGCTCCCATTTATGGAACTGCTCGCGCCCAACTTGGGCGATGGCTAAGCACTTCGCATGAGGTATGAATGCTCGGCTCGCTCGTCGATGCTCTCCTATTCTCAGGGTCCGGCCGCGCCGCCGAGCCAAGATCCGCCGACGAGGCGGCAGACCGCTTCTTCTTCCGATCCCTGTCAGTAGCTGCCGGTTTAGTCCTCGCAGCCAGCGGCGCGCTGCTCGTTTGGCTCGGTGACTCTCGACTCGCACGCCAAGTGGGAATCGTGGCGCTGGCCATCGGCTGCCTGGCGATTCTCACAGGTGTTCCACGGCTTGTCAGCCTCTGGCGCGCGGCCGCAAAACTACGAACACAAGACACACGCGATAGTGGCTAGGCCTGAGGTGCGGTCGTGCTGCTTCGCGCCGTATGAGCGAGCCGCTTCAGAAACGGCAGGTGTCACGTGTTCCCCTTAACCCAGGACAAATGACGGAAGGATCCACGGCTGGGAATACACGCTTCCGCCAGTTCGAACTCGTATGGGCGTGCCTGCTCACCGGATTTTTTCTGTACACAGCGCTGGTGTGGCGGCATGTGCTTGGTACGGGGAACGAGTGGAGACCGGCCGGCACCGCGTTGCTTACCGGCGCACTCGCGGCACAAGCGGTCGGCTCCGCGATAGGGCGTCGATTCCCGCGGCTGCGATGGCTGCAATGGACTCTTATTGCCACGGCAGTAGCGGCACTCTGGTTTAGCGTGCAGGCGCGCTAACATCATGTGATTGCCAATTCACCTTGGCGACGACGGCGTCGGCCGATACACGATCACGCGAACCTTCTCGAGCGTAATCAACCCGCCCCCAATCATCCGGTCCAACTCCGGAATGATTGCCTGAATCCGCTCCTCCGTCTCGACACACTCGACGACAAGCGGCAAGTCCATCATCAAATACTCCGACGAGTCCGAATGCACCTTCGAACTCGCACCAAAGCCCATCACGCCGCGAAACACCGTCGCACCAGCGTACTGTCGCTCGCGCAACAACCGCACAATAGCCTCGTACAGCGGCTCTCCATCGAGCTTGTCGCGCTCCCCGATGTGGACGCGCATCAGCACCCGCTCCCCCTGGAACCCCTGCATTGCGCTCTCCGTGGGTCTGGGTCAAAACCGCCTTACGCCATTCTCCGCGCGCCAAGCGTGCTGCGCGCAATCGCGTAGCCGACAACAATCGCAGCGAATGACAGTATCAGGCTGAGACCGACATACACCGTCGCGCGCCGATACTCGCCGCCCTGAATCAGACGGACGCTCTCATTGCTGAACGTCGAGAACGTCGTAAACCCGCCACAAAATCCGGTCGACAACAGAAGTCGCATCTCCGGAGAGACCGCCGTACTTCCAGTCGCATACTCGAGAATGAAGCCCAGCAGCAGCGAGCCGACGACATTGATGATCAGCGTGGCCAGTGGAAAATCGCCGCCGGCGCGCGACTGAATCGCCGCGCCCATCAGGTAGCGGCAGCCGCTGCCCACGGCCCCGCCAATCGCGACGTTCGCCACGAGAATCATATCGCTTCGTGTCATGGGAGCACGTTAAGCATGTGATCTCAATCTGTCACGCGCCAGAAACAATCCAGAAAACTTGCAGCCCTATCATGCGCTCGAGCCCACCACGAGGAGCGCATGAGGAAACTGGTCTGGAGCGCAGTCCTGCTCGTCGCCATTGCCGCCGCTGGAACCGCCGCCGCCCGAAGCATTCGCACGACACAGGCCGAAAGCGCAAACGCCAACGCGCAGGTGGTTCGCGTCACTCGCCGAGACATCGGCACCATGGTGAAGGCCACGGGCGTGATCAAGCCGCGCGTCGGTGCCGAAGTCAAGGTGGGTTCGCGCATATCCGGTGTGGTAGAACACCTGTACGTCCAGATCGGCGACGCCGTCGCCAAGGGGCAACTCCTCGCAACGCTGGACGACCGCGATCTCCTCGCCCGACACGATGAAGCCGCCGCCACCGTGCGCCAGGCGGAGGCCGACTGGCAATACCTCGCCGCCGATCTGCGCCGCAAAAGCGCACTCGGCGCATCAGGCAACATTGCCGCTGCTGAATTGGAGCTAGCGGCCAGCGGCGTCGAAGTGGCCAGGCAGAAGGTCGAAGGCGCGCGCGCAAGCCTGGCGTTCGCCGCCGCGCAAGCGGGATACGCTCGCATATTCGCGCCCATCGGCGGCGTCGTCGCATCGGTGTCGACGCAAGAAGGAGAGACGGTCGCCGCGAGTTTCGCAGCGCCAACGTTTCTCACGTTGCTCGATCCCTCGCGGCTCGAAGTGTGGGCCTACGTGGACGAAACGGACATCGGTCGCATTCGCAGCGGACAGACGGCGCGCTTCACTGTCGAC
>JBDTMO010000545.1:0-4225 GCA_039934235.1 bacterium
TGATGGAAGCGCGCGGCGACAACATCGACTATCGGACGCACGCGATCGTCAACTCGGCCACGGACGCGTCGCGCGAGACGAGTTGGCGCGACGTGCGAGTGGACCCGGACGCAAAGACGGTCACGCTGTTGAAGCCCCTGATGTTGGACCTGGGCGCCGTGGCGAAGGGCCTCGCCGTCGACCTGGCCATGCGGGAGTTGAGCGACTTCACGAACTTCGCCATCGATGCGGGTGGCGATCTCTATCTGGGAGGCGCGAATGCGATGCATGCGCCATGGAGCGTTGGCATTCGTCATCCGCGCGAAGTCGATGCGTTGATCCAGACATTGCACGTGTCAAACGTCGCGGTGTGTACATCGGGAGACTACGAGCGCCGATCGTCACCCGACACCCAACCAGAGGAGCATCACATCATCGACCCACGCTCGTACGCGACGGCCACGGCTTCGATCAGCGCAACGGTGATCGCGTCCTCGGCCATGGTGGCGGACGCCCTGGCCACCGCGGCGTTCGTCATTGGAGGACGCGACGGCATCGCGCTGCTCGAGCAACATAGCGTGGATGGCCTCATCATTTCGAAATCGATGGAGCGCTTCGCGACGCGTGGATTGAGCCGGTATGTCGCGGACGTGTCCTCGTGAAATTTCGTCGCTTCATTCGCACGCCAAAGGGTTTGCTCCTGGTCGTTCTCACGCTGCTTGCGGCCATTGCATCAGTCGGTGAGGGGCTCGCACTCGTTGTACCGGGCATCGTTGGCGCTATCGCTGCGGCCATCGCCATCGATGCGCCCATACTGCGCTTCCGGCGGCGGAGATGGGTGTTCCCGGATGGCGCGCTCCTGACGGCGCTTATCGTCGTGATGGTGCTGAGTCCTCACGAACCGTGGTACGTCCCGGCCGTGACGACAGGAATCGCGGTGCTCAGCAAGTATGTCATTCGCGTGCGCACGGCCAACGTCTTCAACCCGGCGGCGCTGGGCCTCGTCGTCACGTACTTCATGTTCGACACGGCGCAGAGTTGGTGGGGCGCGCTGCCTGAAGTGGCGCCCGTTGCCATTGCGCTGTTGTTCGCCACGGGCCTCTACATCGCCGAACGCGTCCACAAGCTTCCACTCGTGCTCTCGTTCCTCGGCGGATACTACCTGTTGTTCACCGTGACGGCATTCGTCGGCGATCCGGCGACGGTCGCGGAGTTGTATCGGGCGCCCGATCTGCATGCGGCGCTCTACTTCGCGTTCTTCATGGTGACGGATCCCCCAACGTCGCCTCCACGGTACGGGGATCAGGTGATCAACGGTGCGCTGGTCGCGGTCGTCGGCTTCGCGGTCTTCGAGTTGGTTGGCGCCGTGTATTTCCTGCTGGCCGGATTACTTGTCGCGAATGCGTGGGAGGCCTGGCGTCGTCATGCTGCGCGCCATCCGCTGTCGTCCTGAGTGCAGTGAAGGACCGGTGGTTTGACGGTCGGCGCAAGGCGCTCTGCATTGCTCGTGCTTGGGCGTTCAGAGCTGAAAAAGCAACAACAACTGCTAGTCACGGATTTCGCGGAAACGCGCGGATTGAACAACTGCACTCTTCGTTTTGCTTTATCCGCGCCTTTCCGCGAAATCCGTGATAGGCAGTTGCAGTTGCAGTCTCAGTTGCCTCCCTCGGCGGAACGACAGGAGTTGTTGCGCTGACCAGTTGAAATCACCTCTGATCCTGGTTGCGGGGAACGCCGGGGCCCTGAGTTACCGGATGCGGCTTGCCTGTGGCTTAGACGCTCTATAGTGTCCGTGTTCATGAAATGTTCATCATTCAAACTCGTATCGAACCGGCGCCCGTTGGCGACAGCCCGCTCCCTCGGCCTGCTCGCCACCGCCCTGTACTCGACGCAGTTGTCCGCTCAGCAGCCTGCTCCCGTCGGCATCCCCGCCGTCGAGGTCGTCGCCACGCGGTTGCCCGAAGCGCCGCATGACGTTCCCGCTTCCATCGAAGTCATTTCCGGCCAGATTCTGCGCGCGCGCGGAGTCACGTCGTTGCGTGACGCACTGGCCTTGTCGGCCGGCGTTGCCATCGCGCCGGGCGGTGACGCCGGCCCAGCGAGCGCGGTGCCCGAGATTTGGGGACTGCGTGAGTTTGACGCGTTTCTCCTCGTCGTCGACGACATCCCGTGGGGCGGAGCGTTCAACCCTGCCGTCTCCACGTTGAGTCTCCGCGACATCGAGCGCATCGAGATTCTCCGCGGACCGGCGCCCATCACCTACGGCGCGACGTCGTTCGTTGGCGTCATTCACGTCGTGCACAAGGCCGCAGCGGCGCGCGCGAAATACGTCGAAGCACACGGCGGCACGTTCGGCACAGGCGGCGGCGGAATCGACATTCCCATTCCCTCGGACGGCGCGTGGAAATCACGCATCAGCGCCGATGTCGATCGCCAGGGATTCAAGGACGATCGCACGTCCTTCGCGCGCGGTCACACGCTCGCACGCACGGCCAAGGTCGAGGCGGATCGCAAGATGTGGCTCACGCTCGACGCCAACATCCTCAAGCAGGATCCCGCGAGCCCGCATCCGCGTGAAGGCGCGAGCCTGTCGTCCGCGGTTCCGCTCGACGCCAACTACAATCCCTCCGGAGCCTATCTCGACGAGAATCGCATCGCGCTGTCGGCGGGCTTCGAACGTCCGGCGCTGCAAGGCGCGACATGGGGCACTACGGCATCGTACACGTTTTCGGGGCAGAGCATGTTCCGCGGATTCCTGACGGACATCTCCAACACCGCGAACAACGCGTCGGGCTTCAAGGAAACCATCGACATCAACGATCTGTACGCGGACACCCACCTCATCTGGCCCGTGATGTCGCAGGTGCGCTTCATGGCCGGCGCAGACGTGCTGTTCGCGTCCGGCGAGGGCAAGGGTGCAACATTCACCTACACGGCGCCGCTCAACGGCTCATCCGCGGCGAAAGTCACCGAGCCCACCACGCTCGATAAGGACTCCGAGTCTGAACGCCGCTTCCTCGGCGCATATGGGTCAGCCGAGTGGCGCCCCACCACGCGGCTTACGGTCAGCGGAGGCCTTCGCCTGAACGCCACCACCGAGAGCCGCGGCGAAGGCGCAGAAGTCACGCATACTCGGCCCAGCGGTAGCCTGGGCGCGATCCTGGGGCTGTGGGAGCAGGACGCGAATCACGTCCGCGTCTTCGTCAACTACCGCGACACCTTCAAGCCCGCGGCATTCGATTTCAGTCTCGCCGAGAATGAAGGCGTGCTCGATCCGGAAACGTCGCGCAGCTACGAGGGCGGCGTAAAGGTTCGCGCACTCGATGGTCGTATTGATCTCGAGGCAAGCGCCTTTCGCATGGATTTCGAGAACCTCGTCACTGCGACGGTGGTGAACAATCTTCCGGCGCTCATCAACTCAGGCAGCACGCGCTTTCAGGGTTTCGAAGTCGCATCCGATCTCCGCCTTCCCAACGACGTATTCGCGCGCGCGAGCTACAGCTATCACGATGGCAAGTTCGTGAATTTCGTTCAGGCCTTCGATGGCGTGCCGACGCAGCTCGCGGGCAAGCGCTTCGAAATGTCGGCGCGACACCTGGCCTCGGCCGGACTCACGCTGGCGCCGGAGCAGGGGTTCATCGCGCACGCAAACGTCAACTATTCGGGCGACCGCTACTTGAACAAGCGGAACTCCGCGCTTGCACCATCCTTCTCGACGTTCGATGCAGGGCTCGGCTTCCGCACCGGCGATCTCGAGTTTCGTGTCGACGGCCGTAACCTTGGCGATCGCCGCGATGCGGTGTCCGAGAGTGAGTTCGGCGATGCGCAGTATTATCGGATGACGGCGCGCACCATTCAGGCAGGCGTGGTGCTGAAGTACTGAAGGGGGTGTCATCCTGAGCGAGCGTAGCGAGTCGGTTGTCATCCTGAGCGAGCGGAGCGAGTCGGTTGTCATCCTGAGCGAGCGGAGCGAGTCGTTTGTCATCCTGAGCGAGCGGAGCGAGTCGAAGGATCTGCACGCCCATAACGCGCGATGATGTCAACCAGACGCCAACGAGATTCACCGCAGAGGGACGTAGAGGGGCAGAGGAATGCAGGGGAAAAACAAAGTACAGATCCTTCGACTCGCTCCGCTCGCTCAGGATGACAAAGGCGTTGTCCTCTGCGCCCTCCGCCCCTCTGCGTCCTCTGCGGTTCACGCGCAGGCGACACCAAGTCGCATTACGAGAAACTCAGCCCGCGCCCT
>JBDTMO010000546.1:0-4216 GCA_039934235.1 bacterium
CCGCGCAGCATCCCGTTGAAAATCGCGACGTGTAAAGGATAGATCGCGTACCAGTAAAGCAGGCCGCTCAACCCGTGCGGCTCAAACACGGCGGTCTGTTGGATAACGCTGCCGGCGCCACTTGGCGTCACTTCAAACTGCAGCCACGCGCGCCCAGGCAGTTTCATCTCGGGAGTGAGTCGCAGGAGTTTGCCACGCTCGATTGCCTCGACGCGCCAGAAGTCCACGGCATCGCCAGGATGCAACGTGTTGGGATTGCGCCTGCCGCGCCGCATGCCTGCGCCGCCAACCAGCAGGTCGAGAAACCCACGGAGCTGCCACAGCCAGTCGCCGTAGTACCAGCCAACCGCCCCGCCAATTCGTTCGATCGGACGAAAAGCGTCGTCCGTCGAACAGGCCACTGCGATGCGCCGAGAATCCACGCGACGCGATCCCAGCGTAATTCCTCCCCACGACGTCGACCGTCCGACCGACGACCGGGCATCCGACCACCGCGTCTCCGCGAACTCATGGTCCTCGTTGGACAGCGCTTGTGCAATTGCGGCACGCATACCGCGCGGCTGAACGGCCGGCATCAGCTCGGCCGCTCGCTTCGAGGTGACGACCGTCGCGTGGCGAACGCTGTCGATCAGCTTCTGCCCCACGCGCGCATACACGGGTGTAACGAGGCCAAGCCACCGTCCGGACAACCACGGGGTGAGCAGCGGAACCTTGATGAAGATGCGCCGAAGTCCGCGTTGCGCCGCATACTCGCGCATGAGATCCAGATAGGACACGGAATCGGATCCGCCAATCTCGACCACCTCACTGTCCGCCAAGGGCACGTGGGCGGCGGCAATCAGGTAGGCAATGACGTCGGCAATCGCGATAGGCTGCGTAGGCTGACTCACCCACCGTGGCGTGAGCATCACGGGCAGGCGCTCCACCAGTGCGCGAACGAGCTCGAATGAAAGGCTGCCCGACCCGATGATCACCGACGCGCGCAGTTCGATCGTCTGCACGCCCGTCTCGCGAAGGATTCGTCCAACCTCATGACGACTCGCCAGGTGCGGAGAGAGCGGCTCCTTTGTTCCGAGTCCACCCAGGTAGACAATGCGCTGCACGCCGGCGTCCGCGGCCGCACGCGCGAAGTTGTGGGCGCCCGTGAATTCGTCGTGCGTAAAATCGGTCGCCGCACCCATGGCGTGAATCAGGTAGAACGCCGTGTGGACGCCCTTGAGCGCGGTGGGGAGGCTCGCCGGTTCGAGGACGTCGCCGTGAACGACCTCGACATCGTCAGCGATGCGCGCGCGCAGCGCCTCTGGGTGGCGGGCCATGCACCGGATGCGGCCGTGGTCGCGCAGTGCGCTCACGAGCCGCCCGCCGACGTAACCCGTTGCGCCGGTGATCAGGTGGAGCCGTCCCACCGGGCGGGCGGACGCTTCCGTCGTCACGCCGGCCGATTTCTGGCGCGACGCAACTCGGCGATCAGACCATGGATGGTCGATTGCACGGTGACTCCGATCGCTGACAGTTCGGGAGCGAGTGTTCCCGCACCGGCGCCGCCCACGATGATCGAGACCGTGTGCGGCAGGCGCGATCGCAGTCGGCTCAGTTCCGCCAACACGACGTGCCGATGCTCGACGAAGACAACACTGACCGCCACCACGCGCACGCCGGCCGCAATCGCCGCATCGGCGATCTCGTCGGCAGGTAGGTCGACGCCCAGGTCGAGGACGTTCCACCCTTCGATCGCGGCCGCGACCCCCACGAGCAGCGCACCGATGGCGTGACGCTCACCGGCCGGCGTCGTGATGAGGATCCGTGGCGCGCCGTTGGGCGCAGCGAACGAGCGAATGCGTTCCGCGACGATGTCGTTGAGCAGCGACGAGATGAGGTGTTCCTGCGCAATGCTCATGTCGCCTGCGTGCCACTCATCGCCGACGCGACGCAGCAGCGGCACCACGACCGACTCAATGAACGGAAGCATGCCCATGCCGACCGCCGATCGGCGAAGCAGATCGTCGAGGCCTGCGGACTCGAGTTGGCGTGCGAGAACGAGCGCCGGCCCAATGATGTCGGGCGCGTCGTCCATAGGGGACGCGACGGCGGGTCGCCGTTCTCGGGCTGCAATGTCGTCGCCGACCAGTGCGGCGAGCGCCTCGGTTGTAAGCCCCGCCACGCTGGATATGCTGCGCCCGCCCCGCGTGGCGGCATGCAACAGGGACAGGCGCTCCACGTCCTTATCCGTATACAGACGTTGGCCGCCGGCTGCGCGCGATGGCCGCACCACGCTGTACCGCCGCTCCCACACGCGGAGAATGTCCTGCGAAAGTCCAGTGCGTTCAGTGACTACCGCGATAGGGTGGCGCGGCTCATCCAGTCCAGCGCGTGAGAGTTCCTCCATTGATAGATCTTAACCTTTGTTCAGCCGTGTAGATCGTTTTGACGGACAAGAAGGATGGCGGTTTACAGCAATACGCGCTTAGAGTTTTCTGCTGTCGTAAGCCCAGTGAAGCAGGGCCTGTCTCTGCCGGGGGCGGCACGTCAAGTCACCCGATCGGCACGCACTGCGGATTTGGGCGGCATGGCGGCGCATCTGTCGCCAGCGCCTGATCTGCCGCTCGTCATCGTAGCCGCGGCGGCCGAGATAGTACCGGCAGTACCATTGGAACCATCCGCGCGGATCGTCGGGACGCAGCCATCCGTTCTTGCGCCAGATGGCCAGCGGCTGCGACGCGTTCACGCCGAAAAAGTTGAGACTCGGATCGTGGCGTTCCGCGCATAGCTTGGCGCCGCGGTACCAGCTCCGGGGAAACTCGTTCCGGCAATCGGTCATGTACTTCCCGCCGAATACGCCGAGCGATAACAGTTCGCGTGGTGTGAGCTCGGGCTCGAACCCCACGTCGAAGTTGCGTCCGACAGGTTCGATCAACTCGTACGAGTATCCCTGCTGCATCAAGTCGTTGACCACCACTCGGCGCGGCAAGTTATTTCAGTCCCGGAGACGGCGTGTCTCGCGTCGCCACCGGGAATACGGCCAGCTGGAACGCGGCGCCTGATTCCGGCGTAAACAACCCCGCGGCCCGTGCATGAACACGGCCTTCCCGATCGACGGCGAGGATGTAAATGCGGTTCTCTTCGCCAAGTCCGAGCGCGCGGCGAAACGGAGTCTTGTCGATGTACAACGTGATAGTCGCGGCGCGAACCGCGGTATCGGGAATTCCGCCGCGCATACCACCGTCGATGAACGAACGCATGAGCCGGTACCGGCGGCCCAGCGTCGGCAGTTCGTAAATCCTCACGCCGTTGCGATCCTTCGCCAGCGTCTTCAGGAACGGCATCCACCCGTCGACGTCGTGCTGCTGCTGGCGTTGGAACGCGACGACCACGAGGTTGAGCGCGCCCTCGAAGTCTCGAGGCAGGTCGAAGCGCTTTCCATTCAGATTGTCGCCCGAAACGGCCGGAAATCTGGTGAGTGAGTCGGCCACACTCGGCGCTGCGCGCAACGTGCTGGTCATGTGAACATTCGCTGAAATTGAAGCAGTCGCGGCGAACACAACGCCGATCGCCAGTCGAACCATCGTTGTCTCGCTCGTTGAAGGATGCTCGAAGGCGCGCGGTGGAGAAACACCGCGCGCTCCCGGTGGCAAACAGGGTGCCGCGATGATCAGTGGGCCGCGGCTGCCGTCTTCGCTGCAGGAATCAGCACCTTGTCGATTACGTGGATCACGCCGTTCGAGGCGACGATGTCCGCCGTCACGACCTGCGCGCCATCGACGTACACCTTGCCGTCGCGCACGACGATGTCCAGCGTCTCGCCGTTCAGTGTCTTGGGCTTGGCGCCGTTGCCCTTGATGACGTCGGCCGCCATGACTTTACCGGAGATGACGTGAAAGGTGAGGATCGACGACAGCTTCGCCTTGTCGCCCACCAGGGCTTCGACGGTTCCCGCCGGCAGCTTGGCAAAGGCCGCGTCCGATGGGGCGAAGACCGTGAACGGTCCGGGGCCTTCGAGCGCACCGACGAGATCGGCCGCCTTGAGTGCTGTCACGAGGGTCTTGAAGTTGCCCGCTTCAACGGCAACCTCGACGATGTTCTTCATGGTCTTCTTCTCCTTGGATTTTCCCTGCGCTAATGCGACTGCCGGCAGGATTGCGAGTGCGACGAGAGCTGCCACGGCGCCGAATGTGATTTTCTTCATTTGTCGATTCGTGTGATGGGGGTGTTGTGCGTC
>JBDTMO010000547.1:0-4206 GCA_039934235.1 bacterium
GTGACACCCAGCATGACTGCCATGCGCTTCATCATGAGGCGGTCATCAACGCTCAAGAAACCTGGCTACTTGGCGTTGGCAGCAGCGGGAGGTAGACGTCGAACCGCGTGCCGTGTCCGACGACGCTGTGCACCGCAACGTCGCCACGTGCCCGATGGACAATGGCGTACACGGTCGCCAAGCCAAGCCCGGTGCCGTCGTCGCCCTTCGTCGTAAAGAACGGATCGAAAATTCGCGGAAGCACTTCTGGATCGATGCCGCTTCCTGAATCGTGCACGGACGTCCGGAGGTACGAGCCCGCGGGCATCATGTCCTCGAAGAGCACACGAGAAGACGCGAATATTTCCGTCGCGAGCTCAACCTTGATGGCGCCACCAGCCGGCATGGCGTCACGCGCATTGACGACAAGATTCATCATGACCTGTTCGAACTGCGACGCATCCATCGCGACCCAGGCGTCCCTGTCGGCGGCGTCGATCTGTAGTGTCACTCCCTCACTCATTAGACGACGCAGCATGTGGGCAGAACGTTCGAAATACGCGTTGACCTCGAGCGCCGACGCCGCCTTTGCCGCGTCTACGCGCGGGTTGGCAAACGCGAGCAGCTGGCGTATGAGTTCGCCGGCGCGTTCCGTGGCGTGTGCAACCGACGTCAACTCGGACGCCACCTCCGCCGGGGACGCCTCAACTCGGCGCGCAAGCTGAACACCGATGGAAATAACCGCGAGGATGTTGTTGAAATCGTGCGCGATGCGGGCGGCCATTTCGCCAAGGCTCTCCAGCCGCCTGCTCTTCTCGAGGCGGGCTTCAACATGCCGCAGCCGCTCCGACTGCTGAAGGATCGCGCTCCGCTCGACGGCCAGCGCAACGATCAGGCTGATCGCGCCAAAACTCACCACCTGCACCGTCTGGATGAGTGCGACGACAAGGAGCCGGCTGCTCGAAGCGTGCGCGTAGTCTACATCGCGAAGGACGACGTCACGATTGAGCTCGAGACGCACGACGAAGGTGAAAAAGCCCAACCCAAGCCAGAGGAGCGATTGGCGATTGATACCGGCGTGCCGCCGCAAGCGCCACGCGGAAACGGCGAGCCATGTGTACGCCACTGGATACAGGTACTGGAACGGTCCCGAGCTCAGGTACAGCACCGGACGGTTCGCGCCAAGATTCACGACGACGACCGTCGCCGCGAACAGCCCGCAGATGACCTGACTGCGCCGGCTCGGCATCGGATTTGATCGGGCGCCCGCGAGCAGCGCGGCCACCGGTTGCCAGAACGCAAACATGGCAAGGATGCCGAGACCCTCGAGTGTGCCCAGCACCAGCGTGGCGGTATGCGATGCGTTCGAGCGCGCCGCAACGGCAAAGCTGAGCGACACCATCATATAGAACGTGTACAGCGACCATCCGGCCGCCAACGCAACGACCGCTCCTCGCCGGAACGCGTGCGCGATTCCCCACAATGCAATGAGGAATACCGTGCCGAGTGCGAGTTGCAGCACCCATGAGGCGACGAGCATGTCGAGGGCGACTAACTGCATTCAGGGCTTCTCGCGAATGGGACCTTTCCAGATTCCACCGGACACCTCCCGCTGGGTCGTCGCGCGCGACTACTGCTTCGCGGAGCTACCTATTCGACGAATTCCATCGCCGCGCGCAAAAAACCCCGGCAGCGAAACTGGTATCGTTCCCGTGATTGTCCCGCGGCCGAGCGCGGCCCTCGCCCCCGCACGCTCGAGTATATCGGCCACGCCATACGTCACCAGGTATGTGCCGACGCGCGGGAACTGGCGAATCAAGTACGGATTTCCGAGCGAAACCACGATCACCCGTTCGTGCGCCGCGAGCGAATCGATCCAATCTGCGATGCCCTGCGGAATCGCGAACCGGCCTTCGCCCTCGATGCGTCGCACATACGTCGCAACGATGACGCGATCCGCACCCTTCGCCGCGCCGGCGATGGAGTCGCGTGACGCGGCTGATGTCGACGGACCAATCTTGAACACGCGCGCGTTGCTTGCCGCCGCGCGCACCTCTGCGGCGAATACCCTGCCGGCCCGAAGCTCGGTTTCCGGCATGTACTGCACGAGCACTGTCCGCGCAGCGCGCGACGCGCCGATCAGGCCCGCACTGTCGCGCAGGAGCGTGACCGCGCGCGTCGCGATATCGGCGGCGAGTGCCCGATGCTCAGGCGCGCCGACGACATCGCGGAGACTGTCGAGCGGAGCGATCGGTCGAAATGCAACGCCGGTTCTCGCCTTGAGCTCGAGCACGCGCCGTACCGCCGAATCGATCCGCGCGCGTGATATCGTTCCGCGTTCGACGGCGGCGACGAGAGCGTCCACTGCCTTGGAGGGATCGGTGGGCTTGAGCAGCACGTCGGCGCCGGACTGCACCGCGAGCACCGAGCTCTCTTCTGTCGTATAGCCTTGCCGATGCCGCCCATCGTCATTGCGTCCGTAATTGCGAGTCCTGTAAAGTGAAGTTTGTCGCGCAACAACCCCGTGATGATGCGTGGCGCGAGCGTTGCCGGCGTGGTGCTGTCACCCTGCACCGCCGGCAATGCGATGTGGGCCGTCATGACCATCCCCGCACCCGCGTCGATGCCGGCGGCGAACGGCACGAGCTCCACGGAGTCGAGTCGTGCGGACGAGGCACTGACGATCGGTAGCCGAGCGTGCGAGTCGACGTCGGTGTCGCCATGCCCGGGAAAATGCTTGATCGTGGCCATGACACCCGCGTCCTGCGACCCTTTCACGAACGCGGCCGACAAACGTGCCACGCGCTTGGGATCTTCGCCGAACGAGCGTGTGTTGATCACCGGATTCGCCGGATTGTTGTTGACGTCCACCACCGGCGCGAAGTTCATGAGGATGCCCACGGCCTTTGCCTCGCGACCGATGGCCCGGCCGACCTCATACGCATCGCTGTCGCGTCCTGTCGCTGCAATGGCCATCGCGTTGGGAAAGACGGTCGCTCCACCAGCATCCATGAGATAGTGCGTAAACACACCGCCCTCGAGACGGCCGAGGTTTGGCTCGAGATCCGAGCCCACCATCAGCGGCACCTTCGCTGCCCGCTGCATTGCATTGATCTTCTCGGCCACCTCGATGGGTGAGCCGAGTGACATGGTGACGCCGCCGATGTGATCCTGCTTGATCCAGCGTAGCACTTCGGCAAAGCTCGAGTCGCGCGTGTTGGTGTAATCGCCGAGGACCCAGACATTGATCATCTGGCCAGCGCGCTCGCGGAGGGAGAGTGAATTGAGCGTCCATTCGACCCATTCGCGTTGCGCGGCGGTGAGGGGTGTGCGCGGATCGAGATTGCCCGTCGCTGCCGGCGGTTTCGCCGCAAGTGCGGCGACCTTGTTGGTTGCAGGCAAGGCTGAAGGGCGTAGCGTGAGCTCCACGAGCAGCGGCCGGTGATCCGACAGGCGCGTGTTGATCACCTGCGCAGACGAGCAGTGGATGTTGCCGGTGAGAAAGAGATAGTCGATGCGCTTGACTGGAATGCCTTCTGGAAACGTCAGGCCCGGGCCGCCTGCGCATTCCATCCAGCTATCGCGCAGGCCTGCGCCGCGCACGGCGACCTGCACCGCGCTTTCGGGTTCGGAATTGAAGTCTCCGCCGGCGATGACCATCGCCACCTCGCGTTGCGTTCGTGCGACAAGGCTGGTGATGGAATCGGCTTCCTGCCGCCGCCAACGATCGACGGCGCTCGCGTCGAGATGTGTGTTGATGACGGCGAGCGGACCCTTGGGACTTGCCACCATGATGCGCAGTGCGCCACGCGGCTCGGTGGAACCACCCGAGCGCGTTTGTGCGGGGTCGACGGGGAGGTGGAAGAGCGTGTCCTTGACGATCGGCCAGCGCGAAAGCGTGGCGACGCCATACTTGCCACCGTCGTAATCCAGCGCGCTTCCGAAGGCGACATGCAGGCCAGTCTGCGCGGCAAGCAGTGCGGGCTGGTCGACGTTGTTCGAGCGCTTTGTGCCCTTGTCGACTTCCTGGAGGAGGACGATGTCGGCGTTCGTCGAGCGGATGAGTTCCGCGACGCGCGTGAGATTGTCGACGCCGGGGGCGTCCTTGCCCGCGTGGATGTTGTAGATGAGAACGCGGGCGTCTGGAATGTCCTTCGGCGATGGTGCGCCTTGGGGACGACTACATGCCAGGAGGGCGCACGCGGCCCAGACCAGTCGCGTGGTGTG
>JBDTMO010000548.1:0-4205 GCA_039934235.1 bacterium
CTTCCAGCGCAAACTTGAGCGTGAGTTCGTCCATCACGGGAAAATTTCCCAGGGAACCCGCCGCCAACCGATCGGTGATGCGTTCCCTGGCGCGCCCGCTGAACAGGCTAACGTAGTGCGCCACCCGTTCCTGCGTTTCGTACACGCGCACGTCCATGTCCCACGTGACCTCGGCGGCCGTCGAATCCGGATTCGCCCTGGACGCAGGCGTAACCAGGGAGTCGCCGAACATCTCGGCCGCGCGACGAGCCACCTCGGATGGCGAGACGGTCACGACGTCAGTCCGGACCGGCGTAGCAGGGAGAGCACTGCCGGCGGGAGTGACCGTTGGCCGAGCGAGGCTTTCGGTCGATTGCGCCCCGAGGGTGCTTCCTGCGCCCAGGGCCAGCGCAAACGCCCCGATGAGGGCTGCGGTACGGCTCAGCTGCATCAGCTATGGCGCTGCAGGATGTAGTTGCTGATGACGCGATTGGTCGCGTTGAGCACCGACAATGCCGCGCCCCGCACGAGATCACCTTCGGCGAGATAGCAGCCGAGCAGCCGATCGGGCCCATCGTCGCCGCGTTGGAAGAGCGACGTGATGACGATATTCGCATCGAAGGCGCGAATCACCTTCACGCCGATCAGTTCGAAGCTGATCGTCCCATCGGTGAAGGTCTCGAGCGCGCGAAGACACGCTTCAGCGCCGAGCCGCGTGTCCCCAGCGGGGCTGGCCTGCCCGGACACCTTGGACGTAATGAGCTCGCCCGGCCCAAACTCCAAAATCACCTGACAGGTGACTTGGCCGGCTCGGGTTCGTTCGAATGAAAAATTGGAAAAGCGAAGTCGCTCCCATCGAGCGACCGAAGCTGATTGGGCGCGGGGTGTGTCCGCGGCGCCTTCTGGGGTCATCTCTGCCATCGCGGAGGAGGTCGGAAGCCCGAGTGCATGTGCCGAGCAACATCGCCCATGCTACGTACGAACCAGGTGTACCAAACGCAACCGTCAAATCTTTCAGTGTCGCGCGATTTCCCTATATTCGGCCAATGCGATACTTCAATAACGTGATGGTCATCACCATCCTCGCGGCCGCCGCACCATGCGCCGCTGCGCAGGAATACGATGCAGCGCCGCTCCGCGTCAAGATCGCCGCCCGAATCGCCGCGGTCCCCGGCGCCGAAGTCGCCGTGAGTTATCGCAATCTTGGTGCTGCCGATTCGCTTGACCTGAATGCCGGCGTGGATTTTCATGCGGCAAGCACGATGAAGATACCGGTGATGATCGAGGTACTGCGTGCGGTTGATGCCGGACGTCTGTCGCTCGATCAGCGCATCCTCCTCATCAACCGCTTTCACTCCATCGTCGATGGGTCCGCGTACGCGCTGGATGCCGGTGATGACAGTGATTCGTCGGTCTACGCTCGGGTTGGGGAGCGAGTTCCGGTGCGAGACTTGATGGAGCACATGATCGTGCGCTCGAGCAATCTTGCAACGAATGCGCTCATCGCGCTCGTCGGCGCCGAACAGGCCGACGCCACTGCGCATGCGTTGGGGGCGACGCACATTCGCGTCCTGCGCGGCGTCGAGGATGGAAAGGCGTATGCGGCCGGCAGGAACAACACGACGACATCGGCGGATCTCGCGGCGCTCCTCGTGCACGTCGAGCGCGGGGACGCGCTGCAACCGGCCAGCGCTCGGCTCATGAAGGACATCCTGCTGCATCAGGAATTCAACGACATGATCCCCGCCGGCGTGCCGAAAGGAACACCGGTCGCGCACAAGACAGGATCGATCACGGCGACGTTGCACGATGCGGCCATCGTCTATCCGGCGGGGCGTGCGCCGTACGTCCTCGTTGTCCTCACACGAGCCATTCCGAGCGACACGGTGGCGCGTGCGCTGATTACAGACATCTCGCGCCTCGTGTGGACGCACGCGGCCGGGAGCGCCGTGACGGCAGCAGTCCGAGGCACACAATGAAAGTTGCTTTTGCCGCAGATCACGCAGGCTGGATACTCCGCTCGCGAATAATTGCGGAGGTGGCGGCACTCGGACACGAGCTCGTGGACTGCGGCCCCGCGGAGATCGAGCCTGGCGACGACTATCCCGACCGCGCGGAAGCCGTGGCGCGAGCCGTTGTGGAGGGCCGCGCTGAGCGCGGCATCGTCGTTTGCGGCAGTGGCGTGGGTGCCGCCATCGCAGCGACCAAGATTCGCGGCGTTCGCTCCTGTATGTGCCACGATTCCTTCTCGGCGCGGCAGGGTGTGGAGGATGACGACATGAATGTCCTGAGTCTCGGGGCACGTGTCATCGGCGAGGAATTGGCGGCTGAGCTGGTTCGGGACTTCCTGGGCGCACGGTTCTCGGGTTTGGAGCGGCATCGGCGCCGGCTGGGAAAGATCGAGGCGCTGGAACGTCGATCCTGAGATTTCATGTGATGTGAGCGCTTTTCGGCGTTGGCGCGTTACTATCCTGAACACTAGTTTTGTTCGTGATGGCGTCGCCGCTGTCGCTCCCGCCTCTCCACAGCATTCGTGGAACCTTCAGAACGTCTCGGCCAGAAAGTGCTCCTCGTCGAAGACAACGAGGACAATCGAATCATCTATACCACCGTGCTTCGCCACGTCGGATTCGACGTTATCGAGGCGCTGGATGGGGTGCAGGCCATTTCGCTCGCGCGAAGTGCGCTACCTGACCTCATCCTAATGGACATCTCCATCCCCCAGATTGACGGCTGGGAAGCGACGCGCATCCTCCGGCAGGATCCGTCGACAAGTTCGATACCGATCATCGCGTTGACGGCGCATGCGCTGCCCGACGATCGGGAAAAGGCGGCGCAAGTTGGGTTCACCTCGTACCTGGCAAAGCCCGTGGAACCCCGAACCGTCGTCGCTGAAGTCAAGCGATGGATCGGTCGTGGAGGGGCGACCGCTGGCGGTTGAAGTGACCGCGCCGCCAATGCGGCAGCGCGCCCGCCGACGATTGGCCGCAATGGTCGCAGCCTGGTATCTCGGAGCGTGGGCGGTTGGAATCGCGTTCGGGTTCGCGCTGTCGCATACAGCGAGCTGGGCAGCGGGCGCTGAATGGGAGCAGCAATCCTTACGATGGGCGCATGAGCATCCCCTGCCCACCCTCCTCGATGGTCTGATGATGGCGATGCCGTATTTCGGCACGAATCTCACGATCCTGCCGTTGATCCTCGTGATCGGACTCGTGTTGTGGCGCAGGTACGACCGGCCGTTAATCGCGATTCAACTGCTTGTCATCTCGATCGGTTCGCTGTCACTGAACCCAACGATGAAGTACCTGCTCGACCGCCCGCGTCCCGCCATGTACCCGCCACGCGGGATGTGGACGTGGGCGTCGTATCCGAGCGGACATCTCATCCTCACCACGGCGCTGTACTTCTCGGTCTCGATGATGCTGCTCGAGGCGCGCGGATGGCGATGGCCGTTCTTCGTGACGGCGGTGATGATTGCCCTGACCGCGTTTTCGCGCGTGTACCTATCGGTGCACTGGCCGACGGACCTGATCGGCGGTCTGCTTATCGGCGTGACGTGGTTGGTGGGGACATGGACGGCGTTCGCAGCGTACAGGCGGACGACGCACGCCACTAATTTGCCGGCTTGACGCGAAATAGCGGCATCGCGTCTTGGGCGTCGCGTCGGGGCGTCGGGATTCAGCGCATCAGGTGCTCGGATAGCAGCCGGCAGCCTTCAGCCGACAGGGGGTGTGGCGTAACGAGAGCACCGCGCTCCGGACGCCACACCCCCTGATTTTCTGCCGGCTGCCGGCTGCTATCTGAGCACCTCTAACCTGATTATGCCGGGGGTTATCAGTCGCCCGCGGGCTCTGGTGTCATGCCGCTGGTATTCACGCTCGACTTACGCCAGCCTCGCCGCCCTACCCACGTCTGGAGTTCGTCGAGGTAGGTGTAGAACACGGGCGTTACGTACAGGGTGACCAGTTGCGAGAAAGCCAGACCGCCCACGACGGCCACACCCAGCGGCCGGCGACTCGCCGCGCCAGCGCCCCACCCAACTGCAATGGGCAACGCGCCCATCAGCGCCGCCATGGTCGTCATCATGATGGGCCGGAAGCGAACGCTTGCTGCCTCGACAATGGCGGATGCCGGATCGCGGTTGTCCGTACGCTGCACTTCGAGTGCGAAATCGATCATCATGATCGCGTTCTTCTCCACGATGCCGATGAGCATGATCATGCCGA
>JBDTMO010000549.1:0-4199 GCA_039934235.1 bacterium
CGCAGGCCACGTCGCTGATCATCCGCGCGATTGCGCTCGGTGAAGTGAAGCTGAAGGACTTCTGGCGCATCGCCATGCGTGAGTTGCCAACTGGCCTCGTGCTCGGCGCGATCCTTGGCGTGATCGGGATTGTGCGCATCATCATCTGGCAGCGAGTGGGCCTGTACGACTACGGCGTGCACTCCACCAAGATCGCGTTGACGATTGGCGCCGCGTTGGTTGGGGTGGTGTCATTTGGGTCGTTGGCGGGCTCGATGCTGCCCTTCCTGCTGAAGCGACTGGGATTCGATCCCGCGAGCGCCTCGGCGCCGTTCGTCGCGACGCTGGTGGACGTCACTGGGCTGGTGATCTACTTCTCGGTCGCGACGCTGATTTTGCGGGGGACGTTGCTGCCTGGATGATCGGGTTACGGCGGACCGCTTGCTCGCTTCGCTCGCGGGACTGCCCTTCGTTCGCCCAGCGGACAAAATCAGCCTTCGCGAAGCGTCCGTAGCTGGCGGGCCAGTTCGGCGCGGGGTGCCGCACCAAGTCGCGTGTCGAGTTCGTGCTCGAGCCCTCCGAGGATCACGGCCGCGCGCTCATAGGCGGCGCGACCACTATCAGTGACCGCTGCGCGGATGGTGCGGCGATCATCAGGGTCGGCGACGCGCGCGACGAAACCATCAGCTTCGAGCTTGTCGACCAACTGCGTGACGTTCGATTTGCCACAGCAGTGACGTTCCGCGAGATGCGACAACGACAGCGGCGCGGACGCCATGACCAAGTGGCGCAGGGCGCCGAGCTTGGCGAGCGTGAGACCGACCTCGGCGAGTGCGCCTTCGGCGCGCGTCTCGACGGCGCGTGCGGCGTCGAGCAGGAGAAAGGTGAGGGCGCACCCCGGTTTGGATGGGGTGCCGTTACAGTCTGACATGCAGAAGGCTACGTGAATTCGGAGGGCGCCGTCAATCCGAACCGGGATCCGGGCGGCGTGTAGAAATATAAGGGCTTGGCGCTTGCACAGAGCCTTGCTAGCATCTCTGGGACACCCGTGCGGCCCTGCACCACCTCCAGCTTCCCATTTGTCGTGCCCATGTTTCGTTCATTTTCAGGTCAGCGCGCAGCCATCGCAGTGTTCGTCGCATCGGCTTCCGTGGTCGGCGGGTGCGCCGACAAGAACGTCCCTCCTGCTTCTGCCACACAAGTGGGCCGCACGGCATCGGCCGGAGAGGTTGCCGCTGATACAAGCGCCAAGGCTGTCGCCGCGCCTGCGGCGACGACCGTAGCATCTACAGCCACGCCTCCGGCCGCCGCGGTCAGGGACACGTCGCTTCCACCAGGCACCCCGGTCTTCAAGCGATCGCATCGTGACAGCGTGGCGCTGGCCAGTATGACGAAGCGCGATAGTGCGCTCGACTCCAAGTGGCCGGTGAAAATGCCGGAGCCGCTGCCGGGCGCGATTTTCCCCTCAAAGCGTGTCGTCGCGTTTTACGGCAACCCGCTCGTGAAGAAAATGGGCGTCCTCGGCGAATACCCCAAAGACGAAATGCTCGCGAAGCTCGACAAGGAAGTCGCGCGGTGGGCAAAGGCCGATCCGTCAACGCCCGTGATTCCCGCGCTGCACATGATCGTCACGGTGGCATCGGGAACGCCGGGGAAGAACGGCCTGTATCGCACGCAGATGTTCGACACGCTCATCAACTCTGTTTATGCGACGGCGAAGGCGAAGCACGCCCTGTACTTCGTCGACGTACAGGTGGGCAAGAGCAGTGTGATGGCCGAGCTGCCGCGCCTTCGCGCCATTCTGGAGAACCCCGACGTGCATCTCGGGATCGATCCCGAGTTTGCGATGGCGACGTCCGGCGCCGTGCCGGGCACCAAGATCGGCACGCTCGACGCGAAGGACATCAATTGGGCAGTGAATTTCCTGGACGAAATTGCCAAGGCGAAAAACCTGCCGCCGAAGATCCTGGTGGTCCACCGCTTTACGCGAAAGATGGTGTCGAACGCGAAGAACATTCATTTCACGCCCCACGTGCAGGTGGTGATGGACATGGATGGGTGGGGACCGCCGTGGCTGAAGTTCGACTCGTACCATGATTACGTGAAAGCGGAGCCGGTGCAGTTCACGGGATTCAAGCTCTTCTTCCATAACGACATCAAGAAGGGCGACCCGATGCTCACGCCGAGCGAAGTGCTGCGACTCAATCCGCGGCCGCTGTACATCCAGTATCAGTAGGCGGAGGAGGTGCAGATCCTTCGACTCGCTACGCTCGCTCAGGATGACAAACGGGTCGCTACGCTCGCTCAGGATGACAACTTGTCGCGCGCCCGGGCTCATCATATCTTCTCCGCGCCACGCGCCTAACGGGGTGGGCGCACTTCACCAGCCTTGAGCACCGTGACCGCGATGGTGCATTCACGAGAGTTTCTGGACACCGTTGGCGTAGCGTGGACGGTGCGAGAGATCGCCAGTCCCGAGCTCACGGGCGCCATGGCGCGTGTGCTCGAGAATGACAGGCGGCGCGGCGGGTGGCTCGTCTTCGAGTCAGCTGACGGAGACAAGCGTCGCCTTGCGCCGTACCCGCCCGACTGGCGATCGATGTCCACGTTCGAAATTGAGCGGTGGTGCATGCGCGCCACGCGCGTGCCTCCCGCGCCGGCGCGACGCGAGCAGGACTGACCTGCTCAGTTGCTCACGTCGGAAGGATGTTCACGGCGCGTGCCGCAACCAGCACGACCGTGGTGAAAGAAATGATCGCCTGAATCATCATGGTGACCTTCGCCCACTTCGACAGTACGGGGGCGTCCGTTGGCGAGAACGCTGTGCTGGTGTTGAACGCGACGAACAGGTAGTCCACGAAGTGCGGCCGCCAGCATTCCTCTTCCGCGATCGTCAGGCTCGAGTCACTCGCCGCCGGAAAGGTCATTTGCGGAAAGAGAAAGGCGCCCTCGGTGTGCACGCCGCGGCGCTCGCGTGCGTTGGGACCGCCGGCGTCGAGGCGCCAATACCATGTCGCGAAGACGATCGTATTCGTCGCCCAGAGTACCGAGGCGGCGCGTAACACCTCGATGGCTTCCGCCTTATGGAGAACCAGCGCAACGACGAGCGAGCCCACCCCGAATAACAGGCCGCCGGTGAGCAGGATGAGGATCGAATAGCCGATCCAGTTGTTCGCGCGCGGCATGCCGCGTCGACGCGTGATCGTCGCCGCGATGACGAGCACGGCGACAAGCGTCGCGATGGTCCATGGTGGGCCAATGCGAATTCGCTCCGGCAGCGCAAAGTGCAGCGCAACGGCCGCGAATGACGCGAGGATGGCCGGCCAGCGTGGCTCGGGTCGTATGATCTCGTCGGAAGCGGTCATGACATGAGACTACGACGCGCGGCGCAGGCTAGCGAGTGGTTCAGGCCACTGCACGTAGATCGTCGTACTCATGATGTCGCGACATGTATGTGTGCACGAAGGGGCACGACGCAATGACCTTGAGATTGTTCGCACGCGCGTAATCGAGTGCGAACTTCGCCAGCAAGGAGCCAAGGCCCCGGCCGGCAAGTTCCCCGGGTACTTCGGTGTGGATCAGGTCGAGCACGTTTCCGTTCCGTGAGTAACGGAGAAGCGCGGTACCGGCATCCGTGCGAATCTCGAACTCGCTCGCGGAATCGTTGCGCGTGACGGCGGGGGTGTCTGGCATGCTTCGCTCGCTCAGGATGACAACAATGGTACATTCTCCGGGCCATCTTCCGACGTCCACGCCCACAGGCAGAAATCATGCTCTCACGGAACGCCTTTCTGTATATCGCGCTGTGCTCTGCCGTTCTTGGATCGACCCGGCCGTCGGGTAATGTGGAAAAGCCACGTGGTGCGGTGAAGCCGTCCGCGCGAGTCGCCGATACGACGCTCAACATCTACATCGCCGACACGGAGGGAGGTAAGGCCACGCTCTTCGTTACGCCATCGGGCGAAACGGTGTTGGTCGATACGGGAAATCCGGGAGCGCGGGACGGCGACCGCATCATGGAGATGATCACGAGCGCGGGCGTCACGAAGATCGACTACCTGATCAGCACGCACTACCACACTGACCATATCGGAGGATTGCAGGAGCTTGTAAAACGGGTCATCCTGCCTTTCGGCGTAGGCCGCAAGCTTGTGGGCCGTATCTCTTCGGATTTCGCCAATCGTGCGACGGGCGTGCCCCTCGATCTCATTGAGCGTGCG
>JBDTMO010000550.1:0-4196 GCA_039934235.1 bacterium
GACATGTACCCCGCCGGCGCTGGCGGGTGGATCGAGGTGATTTGTGGCGTGATGTTCAGCGGCAAGAGCGAGGAGCTCATTCGCCGCGTTCGTCGCGCGCTCATCGCCAAGAAGCGCGTCCAGGTGTTCAAGTCGCACCTGGATGAGCGCTATGCCGGGCTCTATCACGTGTCCAGCCACGACGGACGCACCGTCGAAGCGGTACCGATCGATTCACCTGATCAGATTGTCCGACTCCTCGCGGCCGACACGCAAGTCGTCGCGATCGACGAGGCGCAGTTTCTTCCATCGAGCATCGTTGATCTCGCGACGGCGCTTGCCGCGGGTGGACGTCGCGTCATTCTCGCTGGCGCCGACACTGATTTCCGCGGTGAGCCGTTCGGTTGCATGCCGCAGTTGCTCGCCATCGCAGAACAGGTGGACAAGCTTCACGCGATCTGCGTGATCTGCGGGAATCCGGCGAGTCGAAACCAGCGCCTCATCGCTGGTCAGCCGGCGCGCTACGACTCGCCGACGATCATGGTCGGCGGCGAGGAAAGCTATGAGGCGCGTTGTCGCAGTTGTCACTCGGTGCCCAGGCGCGATGAAGACCAGGTGAGATTGCTCTGAAAAATTGAGGACGAGCGCACAAAAGTAGAACGGTCGCTGTGCCATTGAATGGCGCCGCGACCGTTCTGTTTTTCTCACACTGTCTTGCCCGGCGATCAGGGGTCAGGCGTGATTGACCGGAAGTAGTTCGTGTGATTGAAGCCAGCCGGATCGAGCTCGAGATACCGGTTGTCCTGGAAGCGGCCCGTCGTCGGGAAGTACGGGGGCGGATTCACGATGGCGCAGTGATCGTAGGAGTATCGCTTGGAGAAACCTCTCCCGTTGCTCTGACCCACCGGGCCGCGTGAGTTCTGAATGATGCCGCCAGAGAGGAAGATGCACCCGCGAGCGTTTACGACAGCGCCGCACCCGTTCACGTCCGTTGGGCCCTGATCATAGTTCTCGACGCGAAAGGAGTTGCCGAGTGCCATCATCACGGCGTGGATCGTGTAATCCTGCGTGTCATCGAGCGCGCTGTACCCGCTGGACCCCGAAATTAGCTGGGGCGTGTTCAGTGCGTTGTCCGCGATCACAATATCTTTGTCTGAGATGATGCCAAGGATGTCTCGGCACACTCCGGTCACTGGGTCATTTGCGTAGCGGAGGTCGTCGAGCAGGACGATCGATCCGTTCGCGTAGAGCGTGATGCGCCCATTCAGTGTGCCACTCAAGCCAACGTTGCCGCTGAAGTGAACGACGCCCTTTGCGCCCGCATTGTAGGCGCGGTCGATCGGAAACAGGTACGCCGCGTCACCGTAGCCCTGTGCGTTCCGCAGCGTCGTGATGGCTGCGGCGATCGGCATGGTATCACGCTTCCAGGTACCCGACACACCAACGGGAGTGAACGTCGTGTCCATCCCGCCGCGCTGGTAGGCTGCCGCGGCGTAGTTCGCGCCAGTACGCGGATCGGTGTACGGTCCGTTGCGATCAATCGCGACCAGGTGTGGATCGCCTGGCAAGTAGCACCGCGCATTTGCGCCCGACATGATCTGGTTCAACGTTTCGTTCTTGATCGCATTCGCCGCGTTGTTGAGCTGGGTGCTGGTCCAGCCAGGATTCTTGTCCTGATAGTCCGCTCGAACCTGATTGTAGAACCATGTCTGCGAGTGAACACTTGCTGGGAAGAACTGCAGCCTGCTGGTTCCTGCCGTCCCCGCGTTGAGGCGGGTCCAGTGCCAGTCGCCGCAGTAGCCAACGCTGTTGACGGCCGGCGGGCTACCAGCCGGATAGTCACCGCGCAGGCCGCTGTCGGCGCGCGCCGTGAAGATGCGAAACAATCCTTCATTGAGGTCGGTGGAGTCGCCGGACGCATTGAGGTCCGTCGCGAGAAATTCGATTCGATCGAGGACGCTCGCCTCGTTCGTGCTTGCCGCGCGGCCGCTTGTGAAATCCCATCCGCTCGTGGCGGAAATGGTCTTGAGCGTGAGGAGCGTCGCGGTGCTCGGCAGCGGAATCGCCTTTTGGTATTCCTTTTTCCCCTTCGAAAACACGCCATAGCTTGCGCCCGAGACAAAGAACGTCGTGCCGACTTCGTCGTGGAACTTGGCGCCGCCGGTACCGATGCTGATCGTGTCGTTGGACCACACCGGTCCCCACAGTTCATCGGCATTGTTGAAGAAGATCGTCGTCGACCCGTTGCTCTCGGAATTTGACCAGTACGCGAATTTCGCGAAGCTCTCCTGCGTCAGCTCGAGCCGCCGAATGAAGCCATTGCCGCGCGTGTCGCGCGCTTCGGCGATGATGCTCGAGAAGCGACCGAACTGTCCGCTCGTGGAGCCCGACGGGCCGACGTACACGTTGACCTTGATGCCAGTCATCGGAATGCCGTCGGCGCCGGTGAGCGTCTGGTTGAGCATGATCGCCGTGTCGAGCTGCGAGGTGCTTTGCATCGTCAGGATCGATGGGTCCGCATTGACTCGGCTCTTTCCAATCGCCAGGGCCGCTTCAGCAGCGTACTTGAGGTCACGCTCCCGGTCGTACGACTTGGCGAGCAGGTTCGCGTTGGCGGCCATGAAAATGGACGACATCGCGAGCGCAGCCATCGCAATGACGAAGATGAGCACGATGACGAGCGCGACTCCGCGACGCGGTTTGCGCGAAGCGCGCTCACGTCGGCGTTGAGGTTTCGTCCCTCTGAGGGTATTCATGGCCGCTCCTTATGGAATGGTGATTGACACTGCAGACGTCACGCTCGAGAGCAGCGGCGTGCAATCCTGCGCGGCAATCCCGTAGACGAACGACGCGCCAAGCGGTACGCCATTGTCCGTGAAGGTGTAGGTGGACGCCTGCGAGGCCGGGATACTCGAGATGGGATCGCCGAAGGAGGCGGCTCCTGTCACTTTCCGGAAAATCGCATACCGCTCGATGTCCTTCTCGCCGCCACCGTCATCGGTGGATTTGCCCCACGTGATCTTGGCGAACTTGGGCGACGCGCCAGCGGCGTTCGACACGACCGTAGGCACAGGCGTGGGATAGGGCGGTTGACCGCATGACGTGCGGTCGAGCAGCCCCGCGTTCATGAGACGCACGAGTGTTTCCACCGTGCGCAACGCGTCGACTCCGGTGCGCGGGTCTTTCGCCGCCGTCACGAAATGCACGCGCACCGCGCGAATGCTGTCCGTGAGGGCGTATTTGCCAGTGTCGTCCACCGCGCCATGAATCATCCCGTGGTAGAGTGGCAATTGCGTCTTCAGGATGGGCCGGAGACGATTGAGCGTGTCCGTCTTGTAGTACGTGAAGAACGGCATCGTATCGCGCGGATCCCTGACGATCCCGCGCGCAATCAGCGACGGCGCTTGCGCATTCAGGCGACGGAAGAGCAGGTAGTCGTTCGTTCGCGTCGTGGTCGAGTCGGGACGCAGGTAGTAGCTGATCGTCTCCGCTCCACTCTGGATACCGCTCGCGGCCGTATAGGTCGTGTCGGGATATCCCCTGGACGGTGATGAATTCGGCAGCGACGTGCGCTCCGTCTTCAACATCGCGCGAGTCCCGTTGGTGTCGGCGTCGCGAAGCTGATACACGGCTCGTACGTCGCCCGTGTCGATCGACACCATGTTGGCGTTGAACGTCATCGCCAGGGAATCCAATTGAACGAGCATCGGCTGCGCGTCGGCCACGCCGGCGCCGGCCTCGCGCAACTCACGATCGATTTGGGATCCGGCGAACTGCGCATTCTGCATCGCGTCCATGCGCGACGTCTCGCGCGTGACGAGGCCCGTCTGCTTGCGAAGAAACTGTACTGCAGCTCCAGTGATGATCATCAGCAGCACGAGCGAGATGACGACCTCCACGAGCGTAAAGCCGACACGGTTGCGCGCGCGCATCAGAAGGCCGCCACGGCAGTGGTCTTGGTCACGGTCTTCTTCATCGCGGGATGTGTGACCGTGACGGTCACGAGCTTGTAATCGACGGTATCGGTCACGCCACCTCCGATTTTTATCATCTGGGTACGCACCGCGTACGAGGAGTAGTCGGCCTTCACCGTATCCGTCCGCACCAGGCTGTCGATTGCGGCATACGTCGGCTGCTGCCGCACCGCATCGAGCCGCGTTGCAGCCAACTCGTTTGCCAACACGATGAGGTGCGCCTGCGCCGTGGCGCGCGCAAAC
>JBDTMO010000551.1:0-4196 GCA_039934235.1 bacterium
GCCACCGCCCTTAGAAGGATGGTGACGTACGCGCCGTAGTACCCAAACGTGCCGACGAGCGACAGCAACGCGCTGACGACACCCTTTCGAAGGCTGAGCCGCTTGTTCTCCTCATAATACTTGGCGGAAAGCGCTGCATACCGATCGCTCAACCAGTCGGCGAGGCCGAACATCTGCACTTCCTTCGCCGTCTTGTCGCTGGCGCCTACGAGGCGCAGGTAGTCCAGCGAGCGCCGCTCGGGAGTCCGGCGAAAAAGCAGCGAATAGCTCAACGCGGCAAAGTGCGTTTCGCCCAGAAAGCTTGGAAGAATGGCTACGACGAGCAGCAGCAACAGCCATGGACCCTGGACGACGAGCGCCGCCGCAAGTGTCGCCAGCGTCAACACGTCCTGCCCCATGGAGAGCAGCATCGCGATGAGCCCAATGCGCGCCGTGGTCTGTCGGCGTGCGCGCTCGAGGTGGTCGTAGAACTGCGGGTCCTCGAACTGTGCGAGATCCAGCGTGGCGGCGTGTCGCATGAGACGCACGCTCATGCTGTTGGAAAACAGGTCGCCGAGGAGTGACTCGGTCAGCGCGGATGCGCGTGCGAGGAATTCGCCGAGAACCACGATCGCGAGTTCGAGCGCGACGACACGCCAGAGCGGTGTGAGCGACGCGCCGGGCGTTTTCGCGAGATGCACCACCTGGTCGATGATGAGCTTCGCCGCCCAAAGACCCGCTACTGGAACAAAACTGCGAACGAGTCGCAGGACGATCATCGCGGAGGTGTACGCGCGATGTGTTTCCCACACGAGGCGCAGCAGCGAAGGAAGGTAGCGGAGCGCCGCGATGCGCTCGCGCCAGCCCTTGGGACGTTCTTCCTCTGTCAGCGGCGTCGTGCCGCGCATTGGCAGGGCGATAACAGTCATGGTGACAAGATAAGTCGCGTTGCCGCAATTCCGTTCGCACGCGAACTTTGCCTCATGAAACTTGCGCGCTCAGTGACGACGCTATCCCTCGTCTTCATTCTCTATTTCTGCACGTCGGGTGGCGCCTTCACCACCGAGACGCTCGTGCAATCGGTGGGACCCGGGTTGGCGCTGCTCATTCTGGTACTCGTGCCGCTGGTCTACTCGCTGCCCGAAGTGCTCATCGTCGGCGAACTCGCGAGCATGCTCCCCGAAGAAGGCGGCTACTACCGCTGGGTCGGGCGCGCATTCGGGCCGTTCTGGGCGTTCCAGAACGGGTGGCTCACGTGGATGTATTCCCTCGTGGACATGGCCATCTATCCGAAGCTGTTCGTTACGTACCTCGGATATTTCGCGCCGCAGCTCTCTCCCAATGCGGTGTGGATCGCGGGACTTCTGGTGATCTGGGTGCCCACGTTGCTCAACCTCATGGGCTCGCGTCGAGTGGGAGTCAGCTCCGTGCTTGCGGGAACGTTCATCGTTGCGGGATTCGTCGCGTTGTCGATCGTCGCGCTGACACATGTGTCGCACGTCCCGTGGCGGCCGTTTGCCGCTCCCGGTCGATCCGGCGCCAGCGGGCTTGCTGTCGGGCTCTCGATCGCGCTGTGGAACTACATCGGCTGGGACAACGCTTCAACCGTCCAGGGCGAAGTGCGCGACGCCTCGCGCAGCTATCCACGCGCGTTGGCGTATGCATTGCCACTCGTTGCGGCTGGTTATCTGATTCCGCTTCTGGCAACGCTGGCAGCCACCGACTGGACCACGTGGACCGAAGGTAGTTGGCCCGCGATTGCGCTTGCAGCCGGTGGCACGTTCGGCCCAGTGCTCGCAGCATGGATTGCGCTGGCGGGCATGGTTTCCGCGCTCGCCTTGTTCAATGCCCTCCTGCTGTCCTATTCGCGCATCCCGTTCGTCATGGCGGCGGACGGACTCCTCCCGCCCGGCCTCGCGCGAACGGACTCACGCGGCACGCCGCGGAATGCGGTGTTGTTCGCCGCTGTCTGTTACTCGCTGTTCATGTTGCTTCCCTTCAGCGGCCTCGTGGTTGCCGATGTGCTGCTCTATTCGCTCGCGCTGATGCTCGAGTTCGCATCGCTGATCAAGCTTCGAATGAGCGAGCCGGGACTGCGCGGCGTATTCCGCATACCGCTGGGGACGACCGGCGTCGCCGTACTTGCCGCGCTACCCCTGGCCGTCCTTGGCCTGGTGGTCGTTCTCAGCTTTCAAGACGGGGAGTACGGGTTACCAGCCCTGATCGGCGCGGTGGTGGCGATCGGGCTGGGACCCGCCGTGTATGCGGTTGCGCGCACGCGTTGGCCCGTTCCTTAAAGCAAACGCCGTTGGATGCCGATAATGCGAAGTGGGCAATGGCGCCCATCTCTTCGCAAAACAGTGCACACGACGCCGGCAGGCCGGGTCAACCCGACCCAGATACTCATCGATGACCGATCACCGTCGCGCTTCTTCTGGCGCGGCGGGCGCCTGCGCGCGTTTTCGCGCGGTTGTGCCATTGCGGTGGGCGTCGTCGCCAGCGGAATCCTGCTGGGTTGGTTCGCGCGCGTTCCGGGCCTGATTCAGGTCAACAGGAACTTCATCGCAGTGCAATTCAACACAGCAGTGGGCTTCCTGCTCGTGAGCATCGCACTGTTTGCCATCACGGCGCGTCGATATCGCATCGCCCTCGCGCTTGGTCTGGCAACGCTGAGCGTTTCGGGGACAACACTCGCGGAATACCTCACTGGAAAGTCGTTCGGCATCGACGGCATGCTCTGGGAGCTTGGCGTCAACCGCGCCGCCATGAGCTTCCTGGCCAATACTGGTCAGGCCGTCGCGGGCCGGATGGCGCTCAATTCCGCTGCCGCCCTGACGCTCCTTGCCGTGGCACTCACGCTTGCCGCCACGGGCCGAATGACCTACGCGCGACTCGTGTTTGCCTGCGTCTGCGCGATCGGGGCGGCAACCATGGGCACGGTGGTACTCGCGGGATACGTGTTCGCGTTTCCGCATGCCTCGATGTGGGGAAATTCGGCGCTGATGGCACCGCAGTCCGCTGCGATGTTCCTGGTGATTGGCTCCGGCGTGGTGAGTGGATCGATTCTGAGCGCGCGACGCGCCGGTTTGCATCTTGGCCGCGTGATTCCCGGCCTGGCCGCGACGACCGTGGCCGTCGCTGCCGTCCTGTCGTGGGAAGCCCTCATCGATCACGACGTTCGCAACCTCGCAACGGCGGTGCGCCACCAGGCCAATGCAGTCGCGGGCGCCATTTCGCGGAGTGTCGACGATCGGGCGAAAATCGTGGACAGGTTGAGTCAGGGGAACTCCGTCGCTGGTGGCGATTCTCCAACTGCACGCAGCCTCACATCGTCCCAACTTCTCAGGGACTACCCTGGTATCACGGCGATTACCTGGCTGGATTCGGCGGGGACAGTCGTGTGGCGCATGGCAGAGCATTCAGCGTCGAATGAAGACGTTGGAACGCGCTTCGCGACGACGCCGTTTCGCGACTCGCT
This sequence comes from bacterium, assembly GCA_039934235.1. Lineage (GTDB taxonomy): Bacteria > Gemmatimonadota > Gemmatimonadetes > Gemmatimonadales > Gemmatimonadaceae > AG11. The sequence continues at coordinate 3,458 of JBDTMO010000551.1, forward strand.
CCTGCTCCAGGCGCACGGGCGCGATCGCGGCATTGTGTCCGCCGCGGTTCCGCGCGGTACGGATGCGCCGAGCGTGTTCATCGCCGCGGCGACGTCGGCGGCCAACCGGACGGCCAGCGGTTATTTCGTCATCGAACTGGTGCCGCAGCGATTGCTCGCCGACGTGTTGGCTGAGGAATTCACCCAGCTTTACGGCTACGTGCTCGAGGACGCCGGTGAAACACTGGCGCAGGGCGCGACAAGTGACAGTACATCGACCGCGCGGTGGGCCACGACCGTGTCCCTCGACGTTCGAGGCCGGCAATGGCGGCTCACCGTGGTGCCCACGAGGCGCACGGTCGCTGAGTTTTCATCCGCGCTGCCCTCGATATTCCTGGTCGTCGCGCTCGCCTGTGCGCTCTTCACCGGATGGATTGTGCGCGCGGTGCAGATTGCCGCTGAGCAATCCAAGCGGCTTGCGCGAACCGTCGCCGATCTGGCCGCGGAGAATGACGCGCGCCGCCTCGCCGAAAAGTTGCTCGACGAGCACACCGACATGCTCCAGGTACAAGCGCACGAGCTGGAAATCCAGTACGAGGAGTTGCAGGTCACCGCGACGAAGCTCGTCGGCCAGCGCGACGAGTTGAGTCGCGCGCAGGAGTTCAGTGCGGCGCTGGTTCGCTCGACGGTCGACGCAGTTGCCGCGTTCAACGTCGACGGGCGCGTGCACGCGTGGAATCCCGCGATGGCGAAGCTGACC
>JBDTMO010000552.1:0-4192 GCA_039934235.1 bacterium
CAGGATGACACGCTGCTCGCTTCGCTCGCTCAGGATGACACGCTGCTCGCTTCGCGCGCTCGGGCTTTACAGGCCGATTGCCTTCTCGACAGTCGCTTCAGCCGCACGCGCGGCTGTTCGCGCCCGATCGACCACACGTTTCGCTTCTTCTCCAAGTGCGACGCCGCGCGACTTGTCACCAAGCGCGGCCACATTGATGCGAACGTTGTAGACCGCCCCCAAACACCCTGCTTCGGCTAAGAGCGCCGCGACGCCAGCGTCACTGGCCGCATTCGTGTTGCCCTTTTCCGCGACGATCAACGCCAACTCGGCGACATCCGCACACGCGCGCGCCGTTTCGAGCGGAACTTCGGCCGCATGGATCAACGCGTCATCAATCCGCGCCGCCTTCTCGGTTTTTTGCTCGGCAGTCTCTTCCGGGAGCTTGTATGCCGCATACACGATCGCATACGCCGCGGCATCCTTCGCGACGAGCGCGCCGAGTTGATTGCCCAGCGCAGCCGCCCGCACAGCGATGTCGCGCATCTCCGCATCCACGGCCACGTACTTCTTGCGGCCGACCGTCAGGCCGGCGACCATCTGTGCTAACGCAGCGGCGAGCGCGCCAGCATGCGCCGTTACGCTCCCGCCGCCGGGCGTAGGGCTTGGCGATGCGACCGAGGCAACGAATCCGCTTAGCGACTCGCCGCCGGAAATTGCCTCTCGTACCTTGCGCTCGAGAACGACATCCGTCGAGAAGTCGCGCAGCTGGATGTGCCGCGCGGCTGCGGCATAGAGCACGCGTTCGGGGACAAGGCCGACGATTTCGCTCCATGTTGGCGAAACGCCATGCGCTTCCGCTTCCATTTTCACCATGTCGAACACGCGATGGAGCGGCGTCTTCTCCGTATCCACGAGATTCATCGACACCTGGGCTTGTCCGTCGACTTCGAAGCCCATGGCTTTTACAAAGCGCAACCCGCCCGACGACCCGCGGAGCGCCTTCGCGACTTCCTTGGCAACCGCCATGTTGGATGCGCTACCCAGGTAGACGTTGTAGGCGACTAAGAAGGGCCGAGCGCCGATAGCGACGGCGCCTGCGGTGGGGTGGATTTTATTGGGACCAAAATCAGGAGTGCGCTGTGGCGTGCTGCCGATTTCGTCGCGAATGCCCTCGAACTCACCGCGACGTACGTCAGCGAGGTTTTCGCGATCTGGGCGCGTGGCGGCGCGCTCGTAGAGAAACACCGGGATCTCCAACTCGCGCGCGACGCGCTCGCCGAGTTGGCGGGCGAGCGCGATGCAGTCCTCCATGGTCGCGCCTTCGAGTGGAATGAAGGGCACGACGTCGGTGGCGCCCATGCGCGGGTGTTCACCGGAGTGCGACGTGAGGTCGATGCGGTTGTGCGCTTCGCGAATGCCCGCGAATGCCGCGTCGGCAACGACGTCGATTGGTGCGACGAACGTGATGACACTCCGATTGTGGCTTGGGTCCGAGCTCGCGTCGAGCACATGCGCGCCCGCGACGCCGGCAATGGCGTCACGAATGGCGGCGATGACTTCGAGACGGCGGCCTTCGGAGAAGTTGGGGACGCACTCGATGAGCTTCATTTGCAATCGATTCAAGGTCGAATAGCGTGACAGTGAGCAAGGTGCAGATCCTTCGACTCGCTGCGCTCGCTCAGGATGACAATGGTGAACGGTGAACGGTGAACGGTGAACGGTAACAACAAACCAGCAACGCAGTGACCGTTCACCGTTCACCGTTCACCGTTCACCGAGGCACTCCAGCATCCACGCGTGCATCGCCGGTCCGCCGGCCAGGATAGACGTTTCAGCCACGGGGCACTGGTGGCCATCGACGGTCGTAACGATGCCGCCCGCCTCGCGAACCATCAACGCGCCTGCGGCGAGATCCCACGGCATCAGGCGCAGCTCGAAGAAGGCGTCATACCGGCCGCACGCAACGTCCGCGAGGTCGAGCGCCGCGGCGCCGTTGCGACGCAGGCCAGACGTCGCGCGCATGATGCGCGGCAACAGTGGCACGAACCGCTCAATTTCCTCTTCACGCGTAAAAGGGAATCCGGTGGCGATGAGTGAGCGCGCAGGATCCGTCGTCGTGCTGACGCGCATCGCCTCGCCCGCTCGGCGCGCGCCGCCGCCCAACGTCGCGGTGAATAATTCGCCAGTGGACGCATTGATGATCGCACCGGCGACCACGACGCCATCGACGAGCGCCGCGATGGAGACGGCGTACCACGGCACGCCGTGAAGAAAGTTCGTCGTGCCGTCCAATGGATCCGCGACGAACACCAGGCCCGCTGTCGCATCGGCGTTCGGTGAGCCCTCTTCGGCCAGCAATGTGGCGTCGGGATGTCGCGCCCTGATCACGGCGGCAAGGGCGACCTCGCTCGCGCGATCCACTTCACTCACGAAGTCGAATGTGCTCTTCGACTCCCACGTGAGCGACGACCTCCGTGCGGCTCCATCGCGAATCACCTCCGCGGAACGCGCCGCGGCGGCAACGCAGGTGGCAAGCAGCGCACGATGATTTCCTTGCCCACTCTCGGACGCGTTCATTACGTTCTCCAGATGGCACGCATCTTCAGTGGGATCCAACCGTCCGGAGAGGTCCACATCGGGAACTATCTCGGTGCGGTGAAAAATTGGGTGGCCCTGCAGGGCACGGTGGAATCGTTCTTCTGCATCGTGGACTATCACGCGATCATCGCCCAGTACGACCCGAGCGACCTGCGCATACGTCGCCGAGAGATGGCGCTTGGGCTGCTCGCGGCCGGGCTCGATCCGGAGCGCTGTACGGTGTTCGTGCAGTCCGATGTGCCGGAACATACTGAGCTGGCGTGGATCTTCAACACCGTTACGCCCGTGGGTGAGTTGGAGCGGCAAACGCAATTCAAGGACAAGTCATCGCGCCAGGAAAGTGTGAACGCTGGGCTCCTCAATTACCCCATCCTCCAGGCAGCGGACATCCTTTTGTATCTGGCCGACACGGTTCCGGTGGGCGAGGATCAGGTGCAGCATCTCGAGTTGTCGCGCGTGATCGCGCGACGGTGGAACGCGCAGTTCACTCCCGACAAGGATTTCTTCCCGGAGCCAAAGGCGCTCCTTACGCCCACGCGGCGCATCATGGGCCTGGACGGATCGTCGAAGATGTCCAAGTCGACGGGCAACACGATCGGGATGCTCGAGAGCAAAGAAGAGATCTGGGCAAAACTGCGCCCTGCAATGACGGACCCCAAGCGGATCAAGAAGACAGATCCGGGGACGCCTGAGGTGTGCAACATTTACCACCTTCACAAGGCGTTCAGCACGGTGGAGACCGTTGAACACGTGGCATCGCAGTGCAGTACCGCCGGCTGGGGCTGCATTGATTGCAAAAAAGTCCTGCTGGAATCGATGGAGACGGAGCTCGTTCCGATTCGATCGCGTGCGGAAGAACTGCGCGCCAATCCAGGCAAGCTCGACGTCGCGCTTGCGGCAGGCGCCGAGAAGTGCCGCACGATTGCGAAGGAGACGATGCGCGCCGTGCGGGACACGATGGGCTTCGGGTGAGCGTCGCATCCGCATGCCTCTTGCACGTACCCCATGCACTCTCACAGGGAGGAGCACATGGGGACCAAGGGATCCGCTGGAGTCGTGACGCTGGTTTGCCTCACCTGCGGCAAGGAGAAGTACTTCACCGAGGACGTGCCGACGTCTGCCACCTGCGAGCAATGCGGTGGAACAGTGTTCCGGACGTTCGCGACCCCTACCGAGCCCGACGACGCGACGATCGGAGCGCTCGAGGCGCAAGCGCGGAGCATGGCGTATGGCGATAGCTCGCCGGAGACGACGCGGGACGACGTGCGCGATCTCGATCTGCTCTAAGCCGCTGGCGGGCCGGAGCCTGCCATCGTGATGCTGCAGGGAATGCACCTCCCAGAGATGATGGAGGTTGTGCGCGAGCTACGCCTCGACCTCCTCGTCAAGCTCGGGCTTGCTGTGCTGCTCGGCGGAATTATCGGCTTCGAGCGTGAGTTGTCGGGTAAGCCTGCTGGACTGAGGACCAACATCCTCATCTGTATCGGCGCAGCGCTCTTGATGGATCTCTCAGTGCGCATCGGCATCGTCGACGGGCGTCGCATCGCGGACCCCGGGCGCATTGCCGCGCAGATCGTGAGTGGAGTGGGGTTCATCGGCGCCGGGACGATCA
>JBDTMO010000553.1:0-4179 GCA_039934235.1 bacterium
GTGTTGGTGAACGGAATGTGCGGACCGTACACCGCCTTGTTGACGAAGAGCCAGTCGCCGATCAAGAGCGTGGGGATCATCGATCCCGACGGGATGCGATAGGCCGCAGTGAGGAAGGTGTTGATGACGAGGTAGATGAGAATCGCGCCGGCGAGAGACTTGACGTTCTCCCAGATGACGTTGAGGAGCGAGCCGCGAGCGGCTTTCTTACCGCGAGCATTCGCGACGACGTTTGCGGCCATGGACGACGGAGGGGAGAGAGTGAGATGCTGGACAATTGAAATCTCCCTACGTACCGACGGTGGGCAAGGGTTCCGCGGGGTGAGAGATGCATCGAGGGGGCGCACCGACGAATCGGTGCGCCCCCTCGTTCGTGCAGTAAAGTCGAAATGAACTACTTGAGATGCTTGTTGACGAGCTTCGTCATCTCGAACATGGAGACCTGCGCCTTTCCACCGAACACCGGCTTCAGGTTGTCGTCGGCGTTGATCTGACGACGGTTCTTGGCATCCTGCAGTCCCTTCCGCTTGATGTACGCCCACAACTTCTTGGTCACTTCGGTGCGCGGCAGCGGCGCTGCGCCGACCACCATGCCGAGCTGCGCGCTCGGTGTCATCGGCTTCATGAATGCAGCATTCGGCGTGCGCTTGGCGGCAGACTTCTTGGCTGCCTTCTTCGCGGGCTTCGCCGCCTTCTTGGCGCCGCCCTTCTTTGCCGCAGCCTTCTTTGCGGGTGCCTTCTTCGCAGGTGCCTTTTTCGCGGCGCCTTTCTTCGCTGCCGATTTCTTCGCGGCCATGCTCGTCTCCTGGGATAATGAACAGGTTCTCGCTATGAGCGAAACGCTGTACGACGGGGCGCAAGATACAATGCCCTGTGTGGTGCGCAATAGGGAAAGTGAATGTTTTCCCTATGAAAACCTGAATTTCTCCCATGAAGGGAGCTGTTTCGATCAGAGTGTGCGCGCCAACCAGTCTGCGAGCGCGCCGAGAAAATCGCGTCGCACGCCATAGGAGGAGAGTGTTTTATAGCCGCTCGGATCGCCCGAACTATCCTCGAGCATGAGGTGATTCATTCGCGGAAATGTGCGCACCGTCACATTGCGATTTCCCCCGGCGCGCATTGCGACCGCAATCATGCTTGCTTGTTCGGGAGTGACTTGCGTGTCTGTTTCTCCCTGCAGGATGAGTGTCGGCGCCTTGACGCGCCCCGCTGCAGGAAGCGGATCGTAGTCGGCGAAAAAGTGCCACCACCCCGGCGTCGCGAAGACTTTTTCGACTTCGCGATCACTGACCATCATGAGCGAATCGCGCTTGTCGGGCGCGATTGCCGGACTGTTCTCGATTTGATAGCGACGCTGAAACGACGAAATGGCTCGCCCAGTCCTTGCCGTTCCAGCGATGATGACGAGTGCGTGCAGGCTCGTATCCGTCGCGCCGATCATTGGACCGATGATGCCGCCTTCGCTATGCCCGACGAGTCCGAGCCGAGCGGGATCGATGTCGGCGCGAGTGCGCAGCAGTGCGAGCGCGGCGCGAATGTCGTCTGCGAAGTCTGCTGAGGTCGCCGTGATCATTCCCATCGACGAACCTCCCACACCACGATCATCGAGCCGCAGTACTGCAATACCACGTCGAGAGAGTGTGTCGGCAATCTCGCGGAATGGACGATAGCTCTTGCTGATGAGCGGCGTTGCTTCGTCGCGATCCTGTGCGCCAGATCCGGTTATGAGCACGACCGCCGGCACTCGGGCGCCCGTGCGATGCGATGGAATTGTGAGCGTGCCCGCGAGCGTGATTCCCGCAGGCGTGCGCACCGTGATCGATTCCGCCGTGTACGGCGCGCCCGGCGGCGCGTCATAGCTCACGACGTCGGCCGTCCACACGGGGATGGGAGTGCCACCCGGTGCGCGATCGAAGAACGCGCCCTGGCTCGGAATAACGGCGCCGAGAAAACGTCCCACGGCGTCGGTGCGCGCGCGGATGTCGATACCACTAATCGACAACACTGCGGAATCAGCGCCAGCGCGTGTCACTCGTACCGACATCACCTGACCGGGTGCGATAAGGAGGGGAACCATGACGGTATCCCCACCAAGCACACGCGCGCGCCGCAGCACCAGCTCAAGCGTCAATCCCGAGAGGTTGTCGAATTGCACGCTTCCACGTGGCACGGCGAAACGCTGTGGCTGTGACGGAGGGGCGGGCGGTGTGCGGTCACTGCTGATGTCGGCGCTGTCGCCGCGAACAGTGATGACGCTGTGTGTGGCGCCGACTTCACCATGCGCACCGGATCCTGTCGTGCGATCAAGGCTTTGGAGCTCGAACGCGGGTGACAGCCTGAACGTGCGTTGCACGCGCGCCAGCGGAGTGCGGTAGCGCAGGTCTCCTTCAGCGTGGCCGTCTGCGAACGAGGCGATTTCGGCAGCGAGTGTGTCGTGTCCGATGCGTACGAAAAACACGGCACTCTCGGCCTGCTGCGCGCCGGCTTGTGTTCCAAGGGATGCGATAAGAACGCCAAGGATACCCATGGTGCGACGGACGGTTTTCATCGCTTCATCTCCCGCTTCCACGTGAAATAGGAATAGACGACCGGTATGCCGAGTGCGACGACGATCGTTGTGAGAATGACGGTGTGAATGGCGGAGGCAGGGAGCAGCGCCGCGGTCGTGACGATCGCGACTCCGGCGGCCGTCATCGTGTAGCCACCGAGCCGATGTGTGCGAGCCCACACCCGATCATTGGAGAGCGTCCAGGGGGTGCGAATGCCGAGCATGAAATTCGAGCGCACGAGCGGCATCACGTTGCCGATGCTGACGAACAGGATGCCGAGTGTCGCGGGAGCGACGCGTGTGACGGACACGTGGTATCCGAGCCCCAGCGCGAGCACCATGAGGTGCGTCGCAAAGAGGAGTGTGAGAATCGTGGCGACCGCGATGTCGTACGCGGCGGTGAATTTCTCGTAGTTCAGTCGACGTGGATCAACGATGGGCGCGACGCGCATGACGCCCCAGATCATGAGGAGGAGCACCGGCATGACGAACGCACCGAGGGATCGTGGCATCCACCCATTGGGCGTGCCCTCGAGGTCCCAGTGCGTGGCGAGTCGCGCGGGCAGTCGATCGAGCACAGCGAGGGAGATGGCGATGCCGAGGAGGGCGAGGGCGAGGGGGTACCACCGTCTGAGGCTAAGCATCTCGCCCTCCCGGGCGTAACCATGACCAGAGGTGTTCGACGACGTCCTGGAAGACGCTGGTGTTGAGCTCGTAGACGATTTGTTGTCCAACGCGTGTGGAGAGGACGAGGTTGGCATCGCGGAGCACGGCGAGGTGTCGCGAGACGGTGGGCCACGTCGCGTCGAAGTGCTGGGCGATTTCGCCGGAGGTGAGCGAACCGTCTTTCAGCAGGCGGAGGATGTCTCGCCTGGTGGGGTCCGAGAGTGCCTTGAACGCGTTGTCCACGCTTGCATAATAAGCTAATTAGCTAATTACGCAACTGTCCCCACACCCCCGTCAGGCCGCAAGACGCTGCAACAGCTCCATCATCTGGACATCGTATGGATCGGGCGCATCGTCATCATCGCCAATGTCGACGGTGAGTTGCGGCGTCTCGAGAATGAGCGGAACGCCGCGCGTCCGGCGGTCCTGCAGCAACCACCCAAACGCATCGGCGCCAATCATCCCGTCACCGATGAGCATGTGACGATCCTTGTTCGAGCCGAGCGCCCCTTCGCTGTCGTTCAAGTGAAAGAACCCTGGCGGCTCGCCGGTGGCGTCTTCGAAGGCGTCCAGCACACCGCTCGTTGCCGCCGCCGACTCGCGAAGGTCGAAACCGCTCGCGAAGAGATGACACGTGTCCAGCCCGTAGCCAGTCCGCGCTCGCAAGTGATCCGGGACGTGACGGAGAATGCTACCGACTTCTTCCGGCGTGCGGCCCATGGTCCTCCCTGCCCCGGCGGTATTTTCCACCAGCAGCCGAGTGTCGCCCTTGACGAGCTCCAGCGCGTTGATGATTGCCGCCGCGATGCGTTCCGCGGATGCGTCCCGATTGTCGTCGGTTGCGGCGCCCGGATGAAAACACACGGCGCCGACGCCAAGGGCGGTTGACCGCTCGAGTTCCTTGGCCAGCCCGTCGCGCGCGCGAATCCATTTCTCGTTGTCGGGCGTCGCCGTGTTGAGAACGT
>JBDTMO010000554.1:0-4165 GCA_039934235.1 bacterium
TGTCTTCGAGGTGGAGCCAAGGCGCCACCGCGGCAAGCCGGACAAGCCATGCGTTTGTGTCGAGATCGACTTCCTCCCGGGTGAAAGCGAGACAGCGTTTGCCCCAGCCCTTGGGGACTACCTCCGATTCGGAAAGCGCGGCGAGGAGTTCGCCGATAGCAGAGAGCTCCGACTCCAACCGCTCCGCGTCCTCAGTTTCACCGTCGGTCAGATTTAACGCTTGCCCGTCGCTGGTCATCGTTGCTGCTCCACGTGCACGTGTGCGATTACACGCGGGTCTGCGACCGTGCGCTCCGCCCACTTTCGGCCAGCCTAACATGATCCTCGGGCAACCTTGCGACGACGCGAAACTCGTGGCTCTGAGATCTCGGCCGAAACCACGGTGTTGTTCTCGCGATTCAGTCCGACGAGTGATTGCAACGATCGGAGCTAGTCGCGCGCCGGACGCGCGCCGCCACGTTATCTGTCGCCTATCTTCCATCTCGGGGTCCCTCGGGGTCTCGGCGGACGGAAGCGCGCTTGAACCAGGCAGCAGGATGGGCCATGAGTTCTTGGTATCGACATAGGCGGGCATTCGTGCAAGCCACACGGCGACAGTCCCAGCGAGTTGTGCGCTATAGCCGCGCGCGGCGGCTAGACTGTCGAGGCGATTACGAGGCGATTACCAACGTCGCGAGCGTTCTCTGCGGAACAGGAAGCTGACGGAACACCAAGAGGCGTATGGGTCGCTTGCGAGATTTGTGGATTCGATTTCAAGGCGAGGTACGACGCCCATAGCCCAATTGCGCACCCAACTAAACGTACTCTTCACAAGGCGATCACTCAGGCGGTTTCGGAGTGCGCCGCTGCGGGGCAACATTGTGAACTCTGTGCCGAGCGGAGGACGGAACTTCGCGACGGACCGATGTTATGAACGCCTGTGCGCTACGATCGCCTCAGGCCAGCTTCGAAAGCAGCTTCCAAAGCCGCTCGTGGTTCGAGCAAGAAGCGAGATACGGCTCCCGAGCTCGTTCTGCGAAAAGCGATGCGCGCTGAGGGCCTTCGCTCCTACCGAGTCGATCCGGCGAACGTGGCTGGTCGACCCGACGTGGTGTTCTCACGCGAGCGCGTCGCGGTCTTCTGCGATGGCGACTTCTGGCATGGCCGCAATCTCGAGACGAGAATAGCGAAGCTCGAGAAGGGTCACAACGCGCCGTACTGGATCGAGAAGATCTGCGGCAACGTTGCGCGTGATCGACGGGTAACGCTTCAGCTGGAGACTGAAGGCTGGACGGTGCTTCGTTTCTGGGAGACCGATGTGAAGAAGGACGCCAGCTCGATCGCCGAGGTTGTGGCGAGTACCGTGAGAGAGCGAAGGCTCTAGAACTGCAGAGACCGCTGAACCGCCGCATGGCCGCGGCCAGTTCCCGGGTGCGCGAGGTGCTCGCCGATCTGGTTGTGGTACTTGCGGGGCACACGGGTAGCACGCGCCGCCTTGGGCGTTGACGTTGCTGGCTTTCGCAGCAGCTTCAGCTCGCTGCGCGTCCGGCGACCGAGAAGCTGCGTGCTGATCGCTCCGGCGAGAACTTCGGCGAGTAGCGAAGGAACAGCGTTTCCGATCTGCTTCTGAATCGCGAGTCGTGTCCCCGTGACAACAACGTCGTCGGGAAACGTTTGCAATCGGCAGAGCTCGCGATGTGAGAGCCGTCGGTTATCCCAATGAAACGGGCCAGCCGCGGGGCCGGGCTGGGCCTGGATCGTCCACGAGGGTTGGTTCTTCGCGAGCTTGAGCAGGAACGTCCAATAGTGGCGCCGCCAGCCGAACAGGTTCTTTCCGGCGCCACGGTCTGTATGGAATTGGTAGTTCTGGCCTTCGGGAATTGAGGGCAATAGGTCCGCCCATCGACCTGTTGCGTCGAGCTGCTCGTGGGGGTCCAGAGGCACATCACCGATCGCATCCCACGCCGTCATTCGCGGCGCCAGCCGCGTGAAGAGATCCGGCTCTTGGTCGGTATGTGTGGGCTCTGGAAAAGTAAGCTCTTTACCATCGCGTGCACCGACGATGATCACGCGCTTGCGCAGTTGCGGCACACCGTAGTCGGCGGCGTTGAGGAGGCGCATGACGGGCTTGTAGTTCGTCTTCGCTCGCTTGTTGATCGCGACGAACGCGTCCATCAGCAGGCGAAGTCCCTCGTCCTTGCCACGGAACGCCATGCCTTCGACGTTCTCCAACAGAAACGCGCGCGGCTTGGCCTCTTCAAGCACACGCAGGTATGCGCCGAGTGTGTTCGAGCGAGGATCATCGAGGCGCTTTGCATCACCGTGTGCCCAGTAGCCGGACTTAGAGAACGGCTGACACGGAGGGCCACCAATAAGGACGTCGACGTCCCCCGCCTTCAGACCGCCCTGCTCGAGCATCTCGGCGGTTGTGACCTCCATGATGTCTCGCTCGATGACGGGCCACTTGCGGTTCGCGCGGAGCGTTTCGCACGCGTCGTGGTTCATTTCGACCGCGACCGAGGTCTCGAAGCCCGCGGCTTCGAACCCAAAGTCCAAGCCGCCTGCGCCTGAAAACAGGCTGATGACGGTCGGCTTGGACATTCGGCGCGGGACGGTACCGGAGCGCTGTGACATCGAGCTCAGGTGGGTAGCAGATCACAAAATTGGGGCGAAAGCTTCCGCGAATCATCGAGCGAAAGCGGAATCGTGGTCGACAGGTCCACGGTGAAGGACACGTCCTTCACCTGAGCCGGCAGCGGCAGCAGACAGATGGGGACGTCCTCGGCGCGATACAGCAAGAGGCTCTCGCGGGCACCGTCGAGATCGTAGAGGTGCTCCTCCACGGCTTCGAACCCGTTGCCCAAGCTGTCAGCGATGATCGCCTCGAGCCGATTTCGTGCGAGCGGATGCGTCAGCCTTTCGCGAATTACGTGGGCGAGGTCAAAGACCGAATGCCCTGCGGACGATTCGGTAAGCAGCATCGATGCGATCAGAACGTGCCCCCGTTCTCCAAGCCTTAGCTGGTCGAGCAGGAACACGTGCTCACGAAGACCCTTCGTCGTGCTCTTCACCTCTAATCGCGCGCCTCCATTTGCGAAGTCATGCAACGCACGCGAGCTCGAGTGCCAGCTTGAGAGGGCAACGTGTGCATTGGAAGAAAACGCGATGATCGCGAGCTCGGACCAAAGCCCCTGCACTGTGTGGGCGGCCGGCCGTTGCAGCGCCTTGAACAGTGTGACCACAGCGTCCACAGCTGCCTCGAACCGCGCTTCGTCGCCAGCTTCGGCTTCTGGCATTAGCACCTCGGCCACAATGCGGAAGAAGTAGCTCGCGAGCCGGCGGTCGTGCGTACAGCACTCAACGATCGCGAGCTGTGCTGACTGCAACTCCGAGTCGCTGCGAATCTGCACTGCTGCGGGTGGCTGATATGCGAAGTTTGCGAGCCTTCGTGGGAGCTTCATGCCGTTATCGGTCGAAAGCTCCACGAGCACTGCCGGAAATCCGTCGAAGGTTCTCCCAACGCGACAGTTCGAGCGCGCGCGAGCCACCGAATATGCGCCCGCCTGCGATGGACGCGGCAACGCCGCGAACGCCGCAATCAGATCGGTCATGCCGGCGCAACCTGCACCCCGACGTCGTCTCGTCGGAGAGCCTCCGGAATGTGCACAGCAATCGCCGGAATGCCTGTTGCTCCACCCACAACGTCGATGCGATGCAGCTGCACGGTCACAAGCTCTTGGTCGAACATATCCTTGTCGCCACCATACTTATTCGGGTCGTTCTTCTTCGAGCTCGCTCCCTGATGAATCTGGATTTCGCCTGACTTTCCGACACTGCGCGACCGGGTATCGCGCTTCTCGTCGGCTCGCATCTTGAGTACCAGGACCTTTGCGTTCGGATTCTCGTCGAGGATATCCCCCACTGTCACTAGCTGTCCGTACCAACTCGGTACGTCGGCTTGTCGCACTTGGTACTCGATGAGCAGGTCTTTGTAGATGTCCCTCAACAAGGCCGTCGCGGAAAGATGCTGAAAGAAGGCGTCCGGTTCGTGCTTGAACTTAAGCGACCTCAGCAACGGGTCGACTAAGGATGTGTTGACCTCAAGATCTGCCTCATGGGGGAACCGCTGTGTGAACCACAACTTCTCGCGCGAAATCTTGTAGTACGGGTCAGTGAGAACACTCCG
>JBDTMO010000555.1:0-4152 GCA_039934235.1 bacterium
CGTTTGCGCGATCGCAGCGTACGCGGGCACGCTGCCCATCGCGAGCAGCTGATACGCACCAACGCGAAGCAGGTCGGCAACGTCGTCATCAAGGCGAGACGGACCGCCGCTCACGCGCGCGGCGAGGATTGCGTCGAACCAACTCCTGCGGCGCAGCATTCCGTAGACAAGCTCACGCGTCCAACGACGGTCGCGCGGTTCGAGCTGCGCGGTGCGCCGATCGAAGCTGCTGTCGAGCAGGTCACCGCTCCGAAGGTCCGCGCAGATTTCCGCCGCTGCGACGCGTGCGTCGGTTACAGCGGCGCGAGGCGCCATCGTAACGGGTCGTGCTCCGCCAGGACCGCTCATGAAAGCCGACTCGCGGAGCGGGACGTGAAGAACCTGCTGTTCGCATGAGCAACGGCACGCGCTTCGTCCTGCGCAAAACAACAAGCGTTGTACTCAACCAAGGTTCGCGGCGTCATAGGCTGAAAGATAGTCGCTCGCTGCTTGTTCGGCATTTGGCGCATCCCAGATTCCGCGGATGACGGCGACCCCGTGCACCCCGATGGCTCGCAACGCTGGAGCATGCTTCAGCTGCACGCCGCCAATCGCGATCACCGGCACACTCGTCGATGCGACGAGTGCCTTGACCCACCCACTGCCGTGCGGCGGCGCATCAGCGTGTGCGCCCGCAAAGAACACCTGACCCGCCACCAACCAGTCCGCGCCGGCCGCCACGGCTACGCGTCCTTCGTCCAGGTCGTGCACGCTAGCGCCAATGGCGAGCAGTGGAGCGATGCGCCGCGCGTCTCCGGTCGCGAGCGATTTACTGGTGAGCTGCGCACCACGAGCACCGCTTGCCAGCGCAACGTCCACGCGATCATTGACGACGAGCCACGCACCCGTGAGTCCTTGTGCCGCGGCCAGTCCCTCGGCCAACGACTGAAATCGCGCACCACTCACGCGATTCCCGCGGAGGTGCAGCGCGCCACGTGCGCCGAGTGCGCGCATCACGGCGCAGGCGACATCGATGAAATCAGCGCGCGCGATGACCTCATCGCTCGTAACCGCATGCACCACCGGCACACCGATCGTGCGCACGCTGACCTCGTCGTCGAGAGTCATTGCTCCTTACGAGCCTGTCTCACGCCCGGTGTCGAACCGGTCTCCCACCGAAATCCCGCGTCCATGCGCCCACTCTGCAGGCGTGAGCCGTCGCTTGCCGGATGGCTGCACGGCGAGCACGCGCACCGCGCCAGATCCGCATGCGACGAGCATTCCTGCGTCATCGATGGCAAGGACGTCGCCAACCGTGTGCGACGTACCGCGCGGCGCGATGCGCGCGCCAAACAGCTTGACTTCCGCGCCATTCACCGCGGACCACGCGCCGGGCTTGGGGTCGTACGCGCGAATGTGGCGGCTTACGTCGTGCGCCGTTCCCAGCCAGTTCACCTGCGCCGATTCGCGCGTGAGCTTGCCGGCATACGTCGCCTTCGTTTCGTCCTGGGCTTGCGGAACCGCCGCGCCGAGTTCGATCAGCGCGAGTGCTTCGATCAGTGCGCCGGCTCCCAGCTCACTCAAGCGCAATGAAAGCTCGAGAGACGTTTCGTCTTCGAGAATCTCGGTGCGTGCGGTGTGGAGAATCGGTCCAGCGTCCATTGCGGGAACCATCTGCATGATGGTCACGCCGGTTTCGGCAAGGCCGTCGCGAATGGCCGCTTGAATCGGCGCTGCGCCACGCAAAGCAGGAAGGAGTGATGCGTGGATGTTCAGCGTGCCGAGTCGCGGCAGGTCGATGGCGGCCTTTGGCAGGATGTGGCCGTACGCGACGACAACACTGATGTCGGGCGCGAGCTCTGACATTGCCGCGAGGAATGCATCGCCTCGCGGCTTTTCTGGCTGGAGCACCGGGATGTCTTCTGCAAGTGCAACGAGCTTGACTGGCGACGGTTGCAGCGTGGAGCGAGAGCGGCCGACAGCCTTGTCCGGCTGCGTGACGACGCCGACGACGTCGAACCCTTCACCGATGAGTGCGCGGAGTGGTGCGGTCGCGAATTCGGGGGTGCCCCAGAACAGCACTCTCACGTGATGTCATCCTGAGCGAGCGCAGCGAGCCCGTTGTCATCCTGAGCGAGCGCAGCGAGTCGAAGGATCTGCACCTGAGCCGACCCGCGACGCATCACAGCTCCTCCTCCGGATGCTCATGCTCGCTCAACTCTTCCGGCGTCTCGAGTGCGACGCGCCGAATATTTCCCGGGAAGTCGTCCGCGCTGAGCTTCCACTTCGTGAGTGCCGCCGCGCGCTTGAGCACGCTGAGGTAGTCGAGAAAAAGCTTGCCATCGAGATGATCGATCTCGTGCTGCAGGCAGCGCGCGAGAAGGTCTGTCGCCTCGCGCTCGAAGACGTTGCCATTTCGATCGAGCGCGCGCACGGTCACGCTCTTCGGGCGTTCGACGTCCGCGTAGATGTCCGGGATGGAAAGACAGCCTTCCTCGCCCTTCGCCTTGTTCGACGACGACTGAATGATCTCGGGGTTGATGAGGACGATTTGCTCCTCGCCAAGATCGACGACCGTGAGCCGCTCCGTGCGACCCACCTGCGGCGCGGCGAGCCCGATACCACGCGCATGGTACATCGTGTCGAACATGTCGTGAATCAGCCGCTGCAACTCGTCCGTGATCTTCGTGACGGGCGTCGTGGCCTGGCGGAGAATCGGATCACCGAGGACGCGAATGTCGAGGATGCTCACGACGCTGTCCTAGCTCACCGAGCCAGCGTCGGCGCCCCCGCGCGTCACGGGCGCTGAGCTGACGCCAACGATGCGCGCGATGCGGCCTCGCTCGACGATAAGGCGTGACTCCGCCGACTTGATCGTGATCGGATCTTCCATGCCCTTCGACTTCTCGCTGCTGCCGGCTTCCTTCACGTGAACCACCTCACCGACAATTCCGCCCGCGGTGACGATCTGGTCACCGCGCTTGATGGATCGAAGCGCATCTTCGTGCTTTTTCTTCTGCGCCTGCTGGGGACGAATGAGCAGGAAGTAGAAAATGGCAAAGATGGCGACGACCTGGAGGAGCAAGGGCGCCAGGCTTCCGCTGGCACCGCCACCGAATTGCAGGGCGAGAAGTGCGGGGAGCAAACCGGAGTGCGTCATACGGAGGTCGTCGCGGTGCGTGAGTGATAGCGCTGGAGCCATGCTGCGCTCCAGGCGTCGAAGGTGCCGGCGAGTAGCGCGGTGCGCGCCTCCCGCATCAGCAACACGAGGAAATGTACATTGTGCAGCGAGAGGAGGCGGAGCCCGAGAATCTCGTCCGCCTGCCAGAGGTGCCGGATGTATGCGCGAGTGAAGCGCGTGCAGGCGGAGCACTCGCACTCCGGATCCAGCGGCCGGCGATCTGCCCGAAATTCGGCGCGCTTGATGTTGAGCCGGCCGTCGCGCGTGAATACCGCGCCATTCCGCCCCATGCGCGTTGGCGCCACACAGTCGAACAGATCCACGCCGCGCCGAACGCCCTCCACGAGATCTTCCGGAAAGCCCACGCCCATGAGGTAACGGGGCCGGTTCGCGGGGAGCACGGCATCCACGTCCTCGAGGATGCGATACATGTCGTCCTTGGACTCACCGACGGAGAGACCGCCAATGCCAAAGCCCTTCCAGTCGCCCATATCGCGAATAGCGGCCGCCGCCTCACGCCGGAGGCCCGCGTGGATGCCACCCTGCACGATGGGAAAGAGCGCCTGTTCGGCGCGCCCCTCGATGGGATCGTCGACGTTGAGCTGCGTGAACGCCGTGCGACAGCGCGCGAGCCAACGGAGGCTTCGCTCGCTGGCATCACGCGCCACGCTTGCGTCACTCTGGCCCGGTATGACGTGATCGAACTGCATGATGACGTCGGCGCCCAGGTTACGCTCAATGCGCATGACGCTTTCTGGTGTAAAGCGGCGGCTCGACCCGTCGATGTGACTGCGGAAATCGACGCCATCCTCGTCGATGTCGCGCAGGCCTTCCAAGGAGAAGACCTGGAAGCCGCCGGAGTCCGTGAGGATTGGACCGCTCCACTGCATGAACTCGTGCAGCCCACCAAGCTCGCGAATGAGCTCGTCGCCAGGCCGGAGGTGCAGGTGGTACGCGTTCGCGAGAATCATCTGCGCGTCCATCGCGCGGAG
>JBDTMO010000556.1:0-4147 GCA_039934235.1 bacterium
GCGGTTCGCTCATATCGTCGCGATCACGGACGCGATGACGCCCGGCTTGAGCGAACCGTCAGGTTGCGACTCTGCGTGCCACCACGAGACCACATACTCCTTCTTGGTCGGGGCATACCCGATCACGGACGACCATGGCAACAGCTGTTCTGCACCTGCGGGGTGTGGCGTGCATCGTGGCGCCACGCATGGCGCCCAATCGTCCAGGGGTGTCAACCCGCGCTCGATCGCGCGATAGTACACCGGACTGTTTGTCCGGTCGAAACGAGTAGTCCTTCGGTTGTTACTGCCACGCCTAGAGGCCCTTCATCCGGAAACGTAGTTTCTCGGCACGCCGTCGGCTGTGCCGCGAGCAGCACAGCGCCGATAACGAACAAGACTCGATTTGGCAGCAGACGCATGGTCTCGGAATGCGAGGGTTCAATCGGCACAACCCGTGAGCTGCGTCGGCAGTCACAATGTGAACGGCTCGGAGCGTGGAGAGCCCCGGACGGTCACCGTTGACAGCTAACCCCGCGTCGCTTAACTTCTTAGGCTCTACGTCACACGCTCACGAGCCACATTTATGTCCTACGCAATCATTCGCACCGGCGGCAAGCAGTTCCGTGTCGAGGCCGGCAAGAAATATCGCATCCCCTCCGTCGTTGGTGAGGCTGGTGGGTCGATTGAGTTCAACGATGTCCTCCTGGGTAGCGACGGCACGAACGTCAAGACCGGCATCCCGTTGCTCTCGGGCGCCAAGGTGACTGGCGAAATCCTGAAGCACGGCCTCGCTGACAAGATCATCGTGTTCAAGATGAAGCGCCGGAAAAACTACGCGAAAAAGCAGGGACATCGGCAGGGCTTTACCGAAGTCCAGATCAACGACATCACCTTAGGCTGACGCGAGGATACAATGGCTCATAAAAAAGGCGTCGGCTCGTCGCGCAACGGCCGCGACAGCAACCCAAAATATCGCGGGATCAAGAAGTTCGGCGGCGAAAAGGTCATCGCCGGCAACATCATCCTGCGCCAGTGCGGCACCGTGTGGCATCCCGGCAAAAACGTCGGCCTTGGAAACGACTACACGATCTACGCCCTCGTCGATGGCTTCGTGAAGTTCGAGCACAAGAGCAAGACGCGCCAGAAGGTCAGCGTCTATCCGGCCGAGGCACGCGCCGAGACGACCGCCGCGTAGTACATCGGTACGCGGGAACGAAACAAATACCGCACGGGTCGGCGAATGGTTCGCCGGCCCGTCGTGCGTACAGGGGGCGCTTGCTCGATTGGCGTTATCGAGTAACCTTCGGACGGGCGCCTGCGTAGGATAGGTGCAACCTCTGGAGAAGCGCATGGCGATCTGGAACACACTCAAGCGAGAACTCGATAGGGCAGGCCAAGCCGCCCAGGGCGCACTCGATGAGGGTAAGCTTCGACTCGAGTCTCACCGCGCAAAACAACGCGCTGAGTCGGCGGCCGCTTCGCTCGGATTTGCGGTCTACCGCGCCCGGGTGGCCGGCGGCGAACTGGACGCCGAACGCTACAACCTTCTGGCGGCCATGCTCGCCGCCGCAGAAGCTGAGGTGGGTCGCCTCGAGAGCGAAATCGCCCAGCGCGGAGAAGGCAAAGCGGACGCTCCAACTCCATAACGCGCAGTCTTAAGCGGGCGAACACGTAGACGGAGAATCCAATTCTCCGTCTTTTGTGTATTTGTGACCGAAATCACACGAGGTAGTCTGTATTGTGACATGTTTTGATACAGTGTTTGAAAACACTGCATCTTGCGGTCACAATGGCCGCATCACGGGCTACGCCAGCCCACCCTCTCGCTCCCAGATGCCATGCGACGACGCATTTCCCTCCTCATTCTTGCCGCCACGGTTCAGTTGGCGGCCCCACTGCAGGCCCAAGCTGTCCACTTCAAGTTCACCGACGTCGGCTCAGGCGCCAACGCCTTTGGTGTGTATTTCGGCACCTATGGGGGAACACGTGACTTCGGTGGTGCGCTCCCGCAAAACGTCGGGTTGAATTGCGTCGACTTCTTCCACGAGGTCTTCGTCAACCAGGAGTGGGACGCGAACATCAGCAACCTCGGCGCCGGTGACGTGTCGCTAACGCGGCACGCTGGATCACTCGATCTCTATCGCCAGGCGGCGTGGCTCATCTCCAACTACAACACGACGAACGTGCAGGCCACCCAGGCAACGCTGTGGAACTTGTTCCTGAATCCCGGCAGCAATTGGACGCCGGACGCAGCGTTGCTTGCGGCAGCACAGGCTCCCCATCCTGGCTTCGACTACAGCGACTTCTACGTCGTCACTGATGTGAACGCGGGAGGCCTGAACGACGCAAGCAGCGTCCAGGAATTCATCGTATTTGATCCATCGCTCGACAACACCGACGTGACGCCAACGCCCGAACCGGCAATGTTCATGTTGGTGGGAACCGGCCTACTTGGGTTTGGCGGATTTGGCGCCCGCAAGCGCTTCCTGAAGGCCTGACGATTCTTGCCGCAGAGGAAGGTTTCCATGCACAGCCGCACCGAGAAACGTCGAACGTAACCTTCAAGCATCAACGGCAAACATCCCGCGCCAGAATTCCGGCGCGGGATGTTTGGCGTTCAATTGATGACGCGCCCAGCTCACGGCGCTCGATAATTGGGCGGGAGTGTCTTGTAGCGCTGCTCCAGAAGATCTTGCCGAGACGGCGTCGTCGTTTGAACTCCGCGCACGAACACACGCTCCGGCTGCGACGCGAACTCGAACGGGTCGCCGCTCCACACGACGACATCTGCAACCTTGCCGGCCTGCAGCGACCCGACGCGATCCGCCACGCCGAATACTTCGGCCGGGGATAGCGTGATGGCGCGCAACGCGGCGCCCCACTCCATCCCGTAGGCGACAGCGTTCCCAGCCTCGTAGCGCACATTGCGCACGTTGAACGCCTCCTCGTCACCACCGCCGGCGTTACCCACCAGCGACACCGACACGCCGGCCTTCGCCAGAATGCCGGCATTCTCTTGCCGTTGCCCCAACGAGCTGAAGCTATCCGGAATGTTGTTCATCGCGCCCGTCAGTACAGGGATCTTCGCCGACGCAAGCTTATCCGCAATTTGCCACGCCTCCGCACCGCCGCCGATGATGAGGCGAAAGTTGAACTCCTTTGCCAGGCGCATCGCCGCCTCAATATCACTGGCCTTGTCGGCATTGATGATCATCGGCAGCTTGCCGTCGAGCACAGGAATGAGCGCCTCGAGATCCAAGCGACCCGCGGCGAACGGCCGCGTTTGCGCGCGCTCGAAATCTGCGCGGCGCGACCGAAATACCCGCGCATCGGACAAGATCTCCCGCAGGCGCATGATCGTCTCCGCACGCGGCATCCCGTTGAACTGGCCGAGTGTCGCGACCATCGCAACGGGGGCGCGCAGCAGCATGTCCGCTGCGGTGCCCGGCACAAGATGTATCACCGCTGCTTGTCCGGAGATCAATCCACCCTGCGGATAAATCACCGCACTCGTGACACCACCGTCGCGCGCGGGGCCGATGAGGACAGACGCCGGGTTCAGCCCCTCCCACGGCATGAACGCCGCGGCAATGCCGTCGCGCCCCCGCGCTGATACGTCTCGCGTGCTGCCAACCGCGCCGATCTCCACGAGTCCGAGTTGCGTGGCCGCATTCACGATACCGGGTGTAACGATCTTGCCCGTTGCATCGATGCGCTGCGCGTCGGCGGGTATCGCAACGTCAGCGCCGATGGCCAGGATCTTTCCGTCGCGCATCACGACAGTGCCGCGTTCAATCACGGGGCCGCTCACCGGATAGATCTTGCCGCCAGTGATGGCAATGGTCTGCGCCCGCGCTGCGTCAGCGTGCGAGGCAAGGAGGAGTGTTCCAAGGAACAGCGTTCGACGCATCACTTGGCACCTCCGCGATTGGCCGGCACGAATCCCAACTCGAAATCGGTGCGCCACTGCGATGCGACATCCATCCTGTCGAATAGCATTGCCCCGTCGATCCACACCTTCTCGGCGCGACTATACACACTGAACGGATTGCCCAACCACAGGACCACGTCGGCATTCTTGCCGGGCTGGATGGAACCAATCCTGTCGTCCAGACCCAGCGCCCACGCCGGGTTGATCGTCATCCACTTGATCGCCTCGTCTTCG
>JBDTMO010000557.1:0-4146 GCA_039934235.1 bacterium
TGGCGCCGCTCGAGCGACATCTTTCCGATGGAATACGCAGACATCCTCGAGCGCAATCGCGTGCTCTACGGCGCAGCCCCATTTGAAGGCATCACGATCTCGCGTGAGCACCTTCGTCTCCAGCTTGAACAGCAGGTCATGGGCAAGCTGCTCCAACTGCGTCAGGGTGCACTCCTCGCGGGCACAAATGGCGGGCGCCAGGCGGATCTCATCGAAGCAAGTATCAGCACGATCATGGTGCTCTTTCGCGCCGTGCTTCGACTGAAGGGTGAACAACCTGCAAGTGATGCGGCCGCGGTGGCGGTGCGCGTTGCCGAACTCGGCGGATTCAACGACGTCCCATTTACGCGCGCGCTCCGGCATCACCGCGGTGCTGAGCGCATACCGAACGCCGAAGCCGGCGTCGTGCTGTCCCAGTATCTTTCCGGCGTCGAGCGACTCGATGCCTATCTCGACACCTTCTCCACTCAGGAACGCCCACTATGAAACGTCGTCGCCTTGTCCTCCTGCTTCCGCTCGTACTCGCCGCGTGCGGATACAACACGATCCAGAAGTACGACGAGCAAGCGAGCGCTGCACAGGGACAGATCGAGGTCCAGTTGCAGCGTCGCGCGGATCTGATACCGAGTCTCGTTGCGACCGTAAAGGGACTTGCCAATCAGGAGCTCGCCGTCTTCGGTGAAGTGGCACGCGCGCGTAGCGGCCTGCTCGGCGCCGTGCAGAGCAAGGACGCGGAGCAAATGGCCAATGCCAATCAGGTGATGAATGGCGCGCTCGGTCGCCTGATCGCGGTCGCAGAAGCGTATCCGCAACTCAAGAGTGATCAGGCATTCCTGAAGCTGCAGGATGAACTGGCTGGTACGGAGAACCGCGTCGCGGTTTCACGAACGGATTACAACGGCGCCGTGCAGCAGTACAATGCGTACATCCGCCAGTTTCCCGCCGTGCTGACGGCCAAGATGACTGGCGCGAAGGAGCGGAAATATTTTACGGCGACGAGCCCCGAGTCGCGCGAGGCGCCTAAGGTGGACTTCGGAACGCCAGGAGCACCGGCCCAGCCCGTCCCATCATCCACGCCAACCCCTGCGAAGCCGTAACGCTTCGCGACTACGGTTTAACCGCTTTCGGAAATAACGAATCACCCTTCTTTACGGTCCAACCGGCTGCATCGAGCGACGCAAGCTGATCGTTGCGTTGCTCGAGCACGGTTCCGGGACCGCCGAGCTGCTCCCACGCTGCCTGCGCCTTGTTGGGCATGAAGGGCGCGAGGAGCACCGCCTGACGCGCGAGCTGCCGCACCAGCGACGACAACACGTCGTCCAGCGCGCGCCGTGATTCGGCGTCATCGAGCTTCGCCAGCGCCCACGGCTGCGTCGTCTGCACGAATTCATTCCCGCGGCCCACACATGCCATGGCGCGCTGCAGCGCCTCATGCAGCAGGAATCCGCGCGTGCCGTCCATCGCTTCATGGTAGGCTTCGATGTCCTGCGCATCCGCGCGATCAGCCTCGTCGCGTGCGCCTGCCGGCACGACACCATCGCGATACTTCTCCACCATCGCGATGACTCGGCTCGCAAGATTCCCCCACGCATTCGCGAGATCCGCGTTATACCGCTCCTCGAATCGCTCCCACGTAAAGCTGCCGTCTCCATCGAACGGCACTTCGCGTAGCAGGAAATACCGAAGCGCATCGACGCCGTGGCGCGTAATCGCTTCATCCAGATCCAATCGCACCCCAGCTGACTTGCTGAACCGCTCACCGCCGAGCAGCACGAAGCCGTGACCCCATACGCGCTCCGGAAGCGGAAGCGCGGCGGCGTGAAGCATTGCTGGCCAGATGATCGCGTGAAAGCGCGTGATATCCTTGCCGACCACGTGCAATTGTGCCGGCCACCGCGCCTTGCCCAACTGATCCGGGAACCCAGTCGCGGTGAGATAATTCGGAAGCGCGTCAAACCAGACGTACGTCGTTTGCTGTTCGCCGGAGCTGAGTGGCTTTGGGAACGGAATGCCCCACGCCAGGCGCGAGCGACTCGCCGAAGTGTCCTCGAGCCCGCGATCAATGAGCGCGAGCATCTCATTGCGGCGGCTTTCCGGCTGCAAGAACTCCGGCCGCTCCGTGAGAAGTGCCTTCAGGAATCCGGCGTACTTGCTAAGACGAAAGAACCAATTGCGTTCTTCAACCCACTCGAGCGTCCGCGTCGGATGCAGCACACACTTGCCGTCGATGATCTCGGCGTCCTGCTTGAACGCTTCGCAGCCGATACAATACCAGCCTTCGTACGCCTTCTCGTAGAAGTCATCCGGGCTCTGTTCGATGATTCGCTCGATCAGCGCCTTCACTCCCGCGCGATGCATCGCGTCGGTCGTGCGGATGAACTGGTCATTCGAAATCTCCAGCCGTCTCCACATCGCAGCGAACGTTTCCGCGAGTGTATCGACCAACGCTTGCGGCGCTACGCCGAGTTGCGCCGCGGTCTGTTCGACCTTCTGCCCATGCTCATCCATGCCGATGAGAAAATGGACATCGTCACCGCGCAGGCGGCGATATCGTGCGATCGCGTCGGCTCCGATCTTTTCATAGGCGTGCCCGATATGCGGGTCGCCATTCGAATAATCGATCGCCGTCGTGAGGAAGTACTGACTCAATTACGCTCCGCTCGGGGTGCTGCCCCCGCTGTCGTTGCCTTCGTTCGTGTTGCTGCCGCCGCTTGGGCGGTTGCGTCGTCCGCCTCGCCGCCCGCGACGGCGTTGCGCGCGGCGCTCCCCATCGGCGACGCTCTCTGCGACGACTGGCTCGGCATCCGGCGCTGGGGCGACGTCAGGCATCGCCACAGGTGCCGTCGCGCGCGCGCGCGGAGGCTCGGGGAATGGAGCCGGCACGGGCGCGGGCATGCGGACGGGATTGCTGACACGTGGCGCGCGCGGTTCACGCACGGCGCGCAGTTGTTGTGTCTCGCGTCGCGGAGCCGGGTCAACCGACTCGTACGCGAGCGACACGCTGTCCTCCATCGCGTCGTCCACGTCCGCAGGCTCCGCCACAATGGTGGACGACGGAAGGTCCCGCGCTGCCGCATTGAGTGCCGCAGCCAATGGATCGCCCGCGGCGCTCATCTCATCGCGAAGCTCGGCAAGCGCCACAAATCGCACCTCGCCGTCCACGGCGCGAAGTGTCACGCGCTCGCGAAAAATGTCGTTCGCCAGGACTTTCTCTTCACCCTTGGATGTCCGAATTGTCTTCAACTCCTTCGGATACTTCCGCCGGCTCTGCACGTAAAACTCATGCTCGTATCGCAGGCAGCACATCAGCCGGCCGCACGCGCCGGAGATTTGCGACGGATTAAGCGACAGTCGCTGATCCTTCGCGACGCCGAGGTTGACGGGACGCAGTTCAGGCAGCCATGACGCGGAGCAGTACTGTCGCCCGCAGCGGCCAATACCGTCGAGGCGTTTTGCCTCGTCGCGCACACCAATCTGCTTGAGCTCGATGCGTGTACGAAACATCGACGCCAACTCACGCACCAACGTCCGAAAGTCGACGCGCTTCTCCGCCGTAAAATAGAACGTCAGCTTCTTGCGATCCCACTGCCACTCGGCGTCGGTCACTTTCATCACGAGCGCGTTCGCCTTTACGCGTTCCATCGCCTTGCGACGTGCCTCATCGTCGCTCCCACGGAGTTCCTCGTGACGGTGCACCTCCTCGCTCGACGCAAGGCGCTTTACAACGCGAGTCGCAGGAGCGCCGAACAGTCCGTGAGGAACCTTGGCCGAGCGCTGCTCTGCTTCTAATCCCACGGCCCGGACATGACCGAGATCCTCCCCTCTGTCCGCGTCCACGATGACGGCCGCAGCGCGAGGCGGCAGCTCATCGGACTCCCAGAGGAAAAACTCCTTGCGGTTACCCTTGAATGCGATTTCGATCAGGTGGGGCACATCTACTCCAGGTACTGCCCCATCCGCATGAACTTCTCACGCCGACGACGGACCAGCTTATCGGGTTTGAGACCACCGAGCGCGTCCAGCTGCTTCACGAGCGTGTCCTGCACGGACTTCGCGGTCGTGATGTGGTCTGCGTGCGCGCCACCGGGCGGCTCAGGGATAATCTCGTCGATCACCTTGAGCTCGAACAGGTCAGGCGCGGTGATG
>JBDTMO010000558.1:0-4139 GCA_039934235.1 bacterium
GGCACGGTGATTCCACCGCTGAACGACAACAGCGACGCGATGTTGATGATCTTGCCTGCTCCACGCTCGACCATCTCTCGGCCGAAGTGCTGACAGAGAATGAAGACGGCGTCGAGGTTGGTGCGCATTACGGCGTCCCAGTCGGCCAGCGAGTATTCAACCGCGACGTTCCGGCGAATCGTGCCGGCGTTGTTGACGAGAATATCGATGGGGCCGGCGAGCACTTCGATATCGGTCGTCATGCGCTCGATGGCGTCGCGATCACCGAGGTCAGCGACGACTTCCCATGCGCTTTGACCTAAGCCTTCGATTGCCGCAACGGTCTGACGAGCGCCGCCCTCATGCGTCGTAGCGCACACGACGTCCGCTCCCGCGCCGGCGAGTGCTTCCGCCATCGCACGTCCGAGTCCACGACTTGCCCCTGTGACGAGCGCGCGCTGCCCACGAAGATCGAACAGCGCTCCAAGGTACGGAGTGCCCGTCATCCGCTAACGATCGATGCGGCGTCGACGTTCTTTCCATTCACGCTTACACGATCCAGCGACAGTCCGCGCACGTTCTCGACGATACTGCCGTTCGCGACATCGCTGAATTGGCATTCGGAGAGTCGCACGTCGGTGATTTGCGCGTGCGCAAACCCCCGCAGGTTCAGCGCGTACTTGCTCTTGCGGCTGGACACGCGTTGCATGCTGATGTCGCGCACCACCGGCATGAACGAGCCCTTCGCGCCTTCCTCATAGTTGAAATCGACCTGGATGATTGCGTCGGACACCTGGCCAATCGTGACATCGCGCATGTAGATGTGCTCGAGGACTCCGCCACGCATCGCATTCGTCTTGAGCCGCAGCGCGCGATCCAGGTTCGGACTGTCCATCGAGCACTTCTCGGCGAATACCCATCGTACGTCGCCCGAGATTTCACTGCCGATCGTCACGCCACCATGGCCGTCCTTCATCGTACAGTTGCGAATGATCACGTTCTCGGTGGCTGTCTTGAGCCTGCGACCGTCCGCATTGCGGCCGGACTTGATCGCAATGCAATCGTCGCCTGTATCGAACTCACAACCGTCGATCAACACGTCGCGACATGATTCAGGATCGCAGCCGTCGTTGTTCGGGCCGTGTGACTTGATCCTGACCCGACGCACCGTGACGTTCGTGCATAGCACCGGATGGATCTCCCACATGGGAGAGTTGATGATATGCACGTCTTCGATGAGGACGTTGCGGCATTTGTAAGGCTGGATGAATTGCGGTCGCAGATACGATCCCTCCCCGAACATGCGCTGCGCCACCGGCGTGCCGGCTTCCACCATCTGCATCAGCTTGTCGCGCGCACCGGTCTGCTGCGGATCCCCCGGCTTGTATCCTCGGCTGCCCTTCCACGGCCACCAGTATTGTTCGCTGGCCTGTCCGTCGAGCGTGCCCGAGCCAGTAATCGCAATGTTTTCCTGCCCGAACGCATAGATGAGCGGTGAGTAGCCCATGTACTCCATGCCCTCGAAGCGCGTAAACACCGCGGGCAGATACGCGCGCGGGTCGCGGCTGAACAGCAGCGTCGCTCCCTCGTCGAGATGGAGGTTCATGTTGCTGCGCAAGTGAATCGGGCCCGTGAGAAATTTGCCGGCCGGGATTACCACTCGCCCTCCACCCACTGCAGCGCATTCGCCGATTGCCTTGCGAATGGCGTCGCTACAATCGGTTACACCATCACCGACCGCACCATACTTGGTGATCGGAAAATCGAGCGCCCGGAATTTTGGCGCAACAATTCGCTTGAGGATGCCAGGAACACGATCCCATCCATCGGCCTCGACACGTTCGATGATTCCGTCGTCGTACGAGCGCCCGCGCATTGCGCGCAGGAGTTCTGGTGCGACGAGCATGCCACCCGTTCCAACGGCGAGCGTGCGAAGAAATGCGCGCCGTGAATTGAACTCGCTCATCAGCCCTCTTCGCCGCCGAGTCGAACCGGCTCCAGCCGAGGCACGATCAGGTGGATGATGCCAAGCGCAATGACGTAAATGCCGCCGCACCAGACGAAGATCCACCGGTACGCGGTGGGATCGGCCTGAAGCGCCATGCCGACGAGACGTTGAAAGAGCACGCCACCCATCGCGCCTGCGAAGCCGCCAAATCCCACGACCGATGCGACCGCGCGACGCGGGAACATGTCGCTGGCCGTCGTGAACATGTTGGCAGACCACCATTGGTGCGCCGCCGCGGCAAGGCTCACCAATCCGACGGCCGCCCACATGCTCGACATCTGCGGCGCAAACATCGTGGGAAGAATGAGGAGCGCGGCAATCAGCATCGTCAACTTGCGTGCACGGTTGAGCGACATGCCGCGCTTGATCATTGCGCCCGACAGCCAACCACCACCCACGGATCCTACATCGGCCACCATGTAGATCACGATGAGCGGAGTCGTGAGGCTGCCGAGGTTCACGCCGAAATTCGCGTCGAGAAACTTTGGGAGCCAGAACAGATAGAACCACCATACGGGATCGGTGAGGAACTTGCCGATCACGAACGCCCACGCTTGCCGGTGGCGCAGCACTTCGAGCCAACTCACTGACGTCACCTTCACGTCCTGATCAGCGCGGATGTACGCAAGCTCCGCCGCACTCAGGCGCTTCTGCCGTTCGGGCACTTCATAGATGATCAGCCAGAGCGCGAGCCACAGAAAGCCAAGTACGCCGGTGCCGATGAATGCCCACCGCCATCCGTAGTTCAACGTGATCAACGGTACCGCCCACGCCGCTACCAGCGCGCCGACATTCGTTCCGGCGTTGAAAATTCCCGTCGCGAATGCACGCTCCTTCCGCGGAAACCATTCGGCCGTTGTCTTGATCGCAGCAGGGAAGTTGCCCGACTCGCCGAAGCCAAGCGCTGCGCGTGCGTAGTTGAAGCCATTTGCCGTCGACGCGAGCGCTGTCGCCATCGCCGCGAGACTCCACGCCGCGATCGACACTGCGTACCCTTTCTTGACGCCGATCTTGTCCATCAATCGCCCCGCGCCCAGAAAACCAATGGCGTAGGCGAAGCTGAACCACGAGGTCATCGCGCCGTAGTCCGTCTCGGACCAGCCGAGTTCCTTTGTGAGCGTCGGCGCGAGAATGCCCAACACCTGACGATCGACATAATTGATCGTCGTCGCCATGAAGATCAGCGCGCAGATGGTCCATCGATATCCAAACCCCGGTGGGGCCATACTCTCTACTGAACTGCTCTCCTGAACTGCCATGCAGTGCCCCTCGGTCTGTGTGGCCAGCCTTACCGGATGACGCGCGCGCCCTTGCCCTTCATCGCCGCTTCGACCTCTTCGACCCGCACCATCGACGTATCACCAGGCGTGGTCATCGCCAGCGCGCCGTGCGCCGCACCGTACTCCACCGCCGCTTGCGGCCCCTTCCCTTCCAGAAATCCGTACGCGAGACCCGACGCGAATCCATCTCCACCACCGACGCGGTCGTAGATCTCCAGGTTCTCCCGCTTCATCGACTGGTACAACTCGCCCTGGTAGTACATGATTGCGCTCCAATCGTTCAAGGACGCGGTCGTCGCCTTGCGCAGCGTGGTTGCGGCAATCTTGAAATTCGGAAAATCCTTTACTGCGGACTGGATCATCTTCTTGAAGCTCTCGGTCTCGATGTTGGTGAGATGCTCATCGGCCCCTTCGACCTCGAATCCAAGACACGCGGTGAAATCCTCTTCATTGCCGATCATCACGTCCACGTACTTCGCGATATTGCGATTGATCTTCTGCGCGCCCGCTTTTCCGCCCTGACTCTTCCAGAGCGACGCCCGATAGTTGAGGTCGTACGCGACGACGGTACCGTACTTCTTCGCCGCCTCCACCGCCTCGATCACCGCCTCGGCGGTATTCGATGCGAGCGCCGCGAAAATGCCGCCGGTGTGGAACCAGCGCACGCCCTCTTCTCCGAAAATCCTCTCCCAATTCACTTCGCCAGGCTTGATCTGCGACGCCGCCGAGTGGCCGCGATCCGAGCAGCCGAGTGCGGGGCGAAGACCGAAGCCCTTCTCGGTGAAGTTCAATCCGACGCGCGTGTTGCGACCGAGTCCGTCGAAGTCGCGCCAGATCACATGCGACATGTCCACGCCGCCCTGCATGATGAA
>JBDTMO010000559.1:0-4138 GCA_039934235.1 bacterium
CCAGGGCCGCATCGATGCGTCCCGGTCCCAGCTGCTGAGGCTAGTTCACCAACAGGAACGTCAGCCCGTCGTAGCCCTTTACACCGACCGTCTGAATCGTCGTCGCCGTGACGCGCGTTTCTTTCGCGGCAATCTCGTTGAAGCGTCGCACGCCAATCACGTTCTCGTCCGTGCTGTCGGCATCCACGACAGCACCGGCGCGAATCACGTTGTCGACGATGATGAGTGATCCCGGACGTGTCAGCTTCAGCGCCCACGCGAAATAATCGGGAATGCTCGCCTTGTCGGCGTCGATGAAGACCAGGTCGAATGGGCCGAGCCCTTCGCGTTCGAGCGCCGGAAGCGTCTCGATTGCGCGGCCGAGCCGCACATCGACAACCTCGGCCAAGCCAGCCTGAGCCACGTTCGCAGTCGCGACATCGGCATGCTTGGGACTGATTTCGAGCGTCGTCACTCGTCCGCCCGGCCCAACGGCGCGCGCAAGCCAAATCGTGCTGTATCCGCCGAGTGTGCCGATTTCGAGGATTTTCCGCGCCCCCTGAAGACGGGCGAGCAGATGCAGCAACTTCCCCTGATTGGGCGAAACGGCAATTGGCGGGAGCTCTGCCGCCGAGCTCGCCGCAAGCGCCGCCTCGAGCGGTGCATCGTTGCCGATATACAGGTCGGAAAGGTACCGGTCGACCTCCGCCCACCGCGTTTCTGTCATTGTGTGCCTGTATCGATTTCGTGAATCACCTTGAGCATCGCCGTCGCCTCGACGTGCGCCAGCATATGCAACTCGCCGCGATCGAGCCAGACGCCACGACAGCTGGCACACACGTCGATGCGAACGTTGTGGTAGATGCGTTCGCCAAGCGCGCCGCCGCAGCGCGGACACGTCATGCCTGTGCTCGCCTGATCCTTGGACAGCCGCTCAGCGTCGAGCTTGGCGCGCTGCGCCTTCAGCCACTCGGCGTCCTGGCGAGCGAAATATTCGTTTTCATTCTGACTCGGTTTACCCGGCTCCCACACGACGGCCTCGCTTGAATGGTTCTCTGCGAATTAGCGACCAATCCACAAGACGGCAAGGCAGGAAACCCGTACGGCGTTTGAAGCGTCCAACTATTGTTGTCTCCAGCAACAAACGCCGCCAGTTTGTGTAGCTCGAGAGACCTGCCGTTCCCGCCCACCACCGGTCATCCATGCGCACACGTCGAACAGTTCACCTCGCGACGCTCATCGTCCTCGCCGCCAGCGCGCCCGCAGTCGCGCAGTCGCGCGGCGGTGGCGTCAACATTCCGTTCGAGCGAATGACGCTTCCGAACGGGCTGGAGGTCATCCTCTCCCCTGATCACACCGTGCCGCAGGTCGCGGTGGACGTGTGGTATCACGTCGGTTCAAAGAACGAAGTGCCGGGCCGCACCGGGTTCGCGCACATGTTCGAGCACGTGATGTTCACAGGCTCGGGTCATGTGCCGTACGGCAAGCACGACCGGCTCACTGAAGGCGTGGGCGGCTCGAACAACGGTTCGACGACCAACGACCGCACCAACTACTACGAGACCGTCCCCGCGAACTACCTCGAGAGTGCACTGTGGCTCGAGTCCGATCGCATGGGCTTCCTGCTCGACAGTCTCGATGAAGCGAAGTTCAAGGCACAGCGCGACATCGTGCAGAACGAGCGCCGTCAGGGCACCGACAACCAGCCGTACGGTCGCGCGTTCGAAATCATTACCACCGCTGTCTTTCCCGAATCGAATCCCTATTCCTGGCCCGTCGTCGGATACCTGTCCGACCTTCAGAAGGCGGGCGTCGAGGACGTGAAGGCGTTCTTCCGCCAGTACTACGCCCCGTCGAACGCCACGATTGCGATCGTCGGCGACTTCGATCCAGCGCAGGCCAAGGCGTGGGTGACGAAGTACTTCGGCGACCTCAAGAAGGGTGCGCCAATTACACGTCCCAAGGTGACCAACCCAACGCTCAGCGCAGAAAAACGGCTGGTGTTCGAGGATCGTGTGCAGGTTCCGCGACTGTACATCACGTGGCCCAGCGTCGGCGACGACAACGACGACGCCTACGCGCTCCAGTTCCTTGCCCAGGTTCTCTCAGGAGCGCGCACCGCGCGCCTGACCAAGGCACTGGTGTACGATCTGCAGAGCGCGGCAACCGTGAGCGCATTCAACCGCACCGCAGAAAGCATCGGCACGTTCGCCGTCAGCGTTACGCCACGGCCGGGCCACCCGCTCACTGAGGTCGAAGCGACGACCGATTCGGTCATCGCGCGCCTGAAAAGCGAGGGACCAACGGCCGACGAGCTCGCGCGAGCCTCAGCCGGCCTCGAGTTCGGGTTCGTCTCCCAACTGCAATCCAATTTGAACAAGGGTGAAGTGCTGCTCGACGGACTCGTCTTCCATGGCGACGCCAACCGCTTCAAGCGCGATTACGCAAAGCTCAAGGCCGTATCAGCCGCCGACGTAAAACGCGTCGCCAACAAGTACCTCGGCAACGGACGCGTCGTCCTCAGCGTCGTTCCGCTCGGCAAGACTGAGCAGGCGTCAATGGCCGCGAAGAGCGTGAAGGTCACCGTCGCGCCTGACGGCGGACATTACATCATGGGAGACAAGTAATGATCGCCCGAACACAGACTCAGGCTGCGCGTGTCGCGCTTACAGCTGCGATGGCGTTCGCCGCGGTAGCGCCTCAGCTCCAGGCCCAGAAGCTCGATCGCAGCAAGGCGCCGGCCGTTGGCAAGTCTCCGACGCTCAAGGTGCCAACGTGGTCCAGGACCAAGCTTGCGAATGGCGCCGATCTGGTGGTCGTCGAGAAGCATGACCTTCCACTCGTTGCGCTGAATATCGACTTCGTCGGTGGGTCAGCCAACTACGAGCCAGCGGACAAGCTCGGCGTCGCGACACTCTCGGCGCAGATGTTGAGCGAGGGTACGAAGAGCAAGACGGCGGATCAGCTCTCGGAGGCGCAGCAACTACTCGGGACGTCGATCTTCGCCAACGTGGGGAGTGAGTCCGGCACCATTCGCTTCACGTCGCTCAAGGACAAATTCGAGCCGGCGATGACGCTGCTTGCCGACATGTTGCTGAACTCGACCTTTCCGGATTCTGCGCTCGAGCGCAACCGCGGCCGGAGTGTCGTCGCGCTGACGCAGGCCAAGGACCAGCCGAATTCGATTGCCAGCAACGTGTTCTCGAAAGTCGTGTTCGGCGACGAACATCCATATGGGCGCGTCGTCTCCGAGAGGACAGTGAAGGCCATTACGCGAGCCGACGTCATGTCATTCGCGAGCACGTATTTCAAGCCCGGCCGAGCGGTGATTACGGTGACGGGTGACATCGATGCGAAGACGGCGCGAGCGGTGGTCGAGAAGACGCTGGCCGCGTGGCCGGCGGGTGGTGAGCGGCCGACATTTGCGTATGGGCCCGTTCCAGCGCCCAAGGCGAGGATGATCTACCTCATCGACAAGCCGAAGGCGGCGCAATCTGTGTTCGCGCTTGGCGAGCCTGGCCCGACGCGCTCGACTCCCGACTACTACGCCCTTCAGGTGATGAACCACTTGCTCGGCGGCATGTTCCAGTCGCGCCTCAACCACGACATCCGCGAAGTGAAGGGTTACAGCTACGGCGTGAACTCCAACTTTGCGTACGGTCGCGGCCCGGGCGCTTTCCGTGCGGGCGGCGGGATCGTGAGCGCGAAGAGCGATAGCGCGTTGATTGGCTTCATGACGCACTTCAAGGGCGTGCAGGGCGACATGCCCTTTACGGACGATGAAGTGACGATGGGCAAGGAGTCGCTCATTCAGGCGCTGCCGAGCCGTTTTGCGACGGTGAATGGCATCGCGGCGGCAATCTCGAGCATCTACATCCAGGACCTGCCCGAGACGTTCTTCAAGGATTACGCGTCGAAGATCGATGCGATCACGCGCGATGATCTCACTCGGGTTGCGAAGAAGTACATCGACATCGATCACATGGACCTGGTGATCGTCGGCGATCGCGCGTCGATCGAGGGGCCACTAAGGGCGACAGGTATTGCGCCGATTCAGGTGCTCGACAATGAGGGGAGGCCGGTACTGGTGCCGTGAGCTCTACAAGGTGAACGGTGAACGGTGAACGGTGAACGGTGAACGGTGAACGGTGAACGGTGA
>JBDTMO010000560.1:0-4131 GCA_039934235.1 bacterium
GCTGCGTCGCCGTATCGTGATGGTGTTTGTGGCAACGACGTCGCCTGCCGAACGTGCGACGTGAACCCTGTAATCGCCGTTCGGCGTCACCCATGCCTGCGCACCGGTGTCCCATGTGCCAAGTGGATGGTTGGCGGCACGCGGGTCAATCGTAATGCGAACGCGACGTTTCTGTCCTGCGTCGAGCCATACCTTCTCGAAGCCGACCAATCGCTTCGGCGGCTCCGCAGCTGACGATGGAAATGCGATATAGACCTGCGGCACTTCAGCGCCGCGACGATGACCGGTATTCCGCACGGTGAGCTCAACGGTGATTGGCTGCACTCCATCGGCGACGCGTGGGTTTACCGAGACATCCGAAATCGCAAAGGTCGTGTACGTGAGTCCGTGCCCGAATGGAAACAGCGGCGCGACAGCGCGCGCGTCGAACGAGCGATAACCGATCTGAAGGCCTTCCGAGTACTCGACGGTGTAGCTGCCAGCGGACGCGACGCCCATTCCCGCCGCATCGATGCGCGGCGACTTCCCCGACGAATCGACCCCTGGCCATTGGCGAGCGGTCGTGACCGGCAAATCCGTCGCGACCTTGGGGAAGGTGACCGGGAGTCGCCCGCTCGGTGTCGCCAAGCCAAAGAGCAGGTGCGCGGTGACGTCGCCGTCCGCCTGCCCGGGAAACCAGCTCTCGAGCACCGCGGGGACGGCATCGATCCACGGCAACAGTGCGGACGCGTTGTCCTTGAGCACGACGACAGTGCGCGCGTTAGCCGCCGCGACAGCAGTGACGATCGCGTCCTGATTGTTCGGCAGCGCGATCGACGCGAGGTCACGACCTTCCTCCGAAATCGTGCCGGCGAGCACGATGACGACGTCTGCCACGCGCGCCGCGGCGACCGCGGCACCAAGATTCGCATTGTCGTTCGCCACAACCGTCAGCGTTGTCGTAGCGGACGAGTGCAGCGCGGCGAGCGCGCGCTTGATGCCATCGAGCGGCGTTACCGTGGCGAACGGAATCACGTCCGAGCTTCCGCCACAACAGCCGGCCACCGCCTTCGCGGCGTAGTCCGCCTGCCCAATCAACGCGATCGAACGAATAGTCTTTGCGTCGAGCGGCAGCAGCGCATTCGCGTTCTTGAGCAGCACGGCCGACTGTTCGCCAATTTCGCGCGCAAGTCGCGCATGACGCGCGGTGTCGATTGGCGAGAGCGCAACCGGCCGGTCGAAGATGCCGAGCTTGAACATCTGTCGATACCGGCGCGCGAGCGCGGTGTCGATATGGGCGCTCGTCAACTCGCCGCCATCGATCGCCGCTTGAAGACTCGCGGGCGAAAACCAGGGCGACTTCATTGGGCCGCTCGGAACGGTGACGCCAGGCATCTCGTGATCCATGCCCGCGCGGAGCGTCGGCGCCGCACTGTGCACGGCGAAGAAGTCCGACTGCACGTAGCCTGTAAAACCCCACTGGCCACGCAACACGTCGGTGAGATGATGCCGATCCTCGCAGGCGTGCGGTCCGTTCACCGCGTTGTATGAACACATCACCGACGCGACACTCCCTTCCTTTACGGCCATCTCGAACGGAAGCAAGTAGAGCTCGTGCAACACGCGATCATCGACGATTTCGTTGACGGACGCGCGTGCTGTCTCCTGCTCGTTCGCGATGAAGTGCTTCGCCATCGCGATCACGCCGTGTGCTTGAATCGCACGAATCTCGGCGACCGCCATCGTTCCGGTCAGGAACGGGTCTTCGCCAAAGTACTCGAAATTGCGCCCTCCTTGCGGGACGCGCGCGAGATTGAGGCCCGGCCCTTCGAGGACATGCAGCGCGAGGTCGCGCGTCTCCTGGCCAATCACGTCACCGAAGCGCGTCGCAACCGCGCGGTCGAACGACGCAGCCACCGCCATACCCGACGGGAGTTGTGTCGCCTTCGGCGAGCTGGTGCCCATGAATGCCGAGAAGGGAAGTCCGGCTTGATTCGCCGGCGCGCAGTCACTCTGGCCAACTCCAACAGGGCCGTTCGTAATCCGGAACGTGGGAATGCGGAGTCGAGGAATGCCTGGCACATGTCGCGCGCCGAAGCATTGCGGCAACTCGGCAACAATGCCCGGCGAGCCGGTAAGCTGCGCGAACTTCTCCTCGCGCGTCATGGCGGCGAGTAACAGCGTCGTGCGGCGCTCAGGCGCGAACGTCGTGTTCATCCAGGGGAGCGCCGCGCCGGGTCGCTGAGCATGCGCCAAACCCGGAACGCCGAATGCGGCGACGATGAGCGTGTGCCGCGCAGCGCGGACAAACCTCGCGGTACTAAGCAGCATGCGTCTCGCTCCGGTCGCGCAGATTGCTCGGCAAAACGAGTGGCAGGAGCAACGTCATTGCTCGCTCCACTGTCTTTCGGTCCTTGGTGTTCAACTGCTCGAGCAATTCGGCCATGCGCGTCATGGCCGGCTCCGCGGCCTTCTCAACCGCTTTCCGCCCCTTGGCAGTGATGCTCAGTGTCAACTTGCGGCGGTTATCCGGCACGACGTTCCGGACGGCCCACCGCTGTTGCACCAACTCCTCGACCACCTTGGAAGTGGTCGGCATTTGCAGGCCGAGATGATCGGCGAGCTCCGAGAGGGACGCGCCCGGGCTTTGGATCAGGAACCCCAGCGATCGCATTTGCGAGAGCGTGAGATCGCGGGCCTGCGTCCGTGCCACTTCTGCCTTGACCATTCCGAGGACGCGCCACGCCGTCTCGATGACCGAGTGCGCCGCGGTCTGCGTCGAAAGTGTTTCATCATGAAACTGTTTCATGGCCAGAGCATACGGCTTCTGGTGCCGGAGCGCAAGCAGCCGGCCATTGTCGTGCTGGCCAGGGAAGGCGCTGCCCCGAGGCCCTGTCATTCGGCGACGGCTGGACGTACGCTTGAGACGACGTCCCCTCGCAAATACTCCGATGACACGACAGCGCTTCAACTTTCTGATGGTTGCCGTGGTGGCGATGCCCCTGAACGCGCAACGCCCTCAGCAGCCGACGATTCAGGCAACGTCCGCTCCAGTCCTGACGATTGACGGCAAGCAATTCCGTGATCTCAATCGCAATGGAAAACTCGATGCGTATGAAGACTGGCGTTTGACGTCGACGGCGCGCGCGCACGATCTCGTCGCGCAGATGACGCTCGACGAAAAGGTCGGTGCGGCGGTGCACGGCACCGCACCTATCGCCGGTGGTCCGATGTCGTCTGGGCCATCCTATGACACGCTCGCGTCGGCGACGATCATTCTCGCGCACAATGTGAACAGCCTCATCACGCGCATGTCCATTGCGCCGAGTGAGTTGGCGGAGCAAAGCAACGTGCTGCAGCGAATTGCGGAGCGAGGGCGACTGGGGATACCGCTCACCATCAGCAGCGATCCACGCAGCCATTTTCAGAGCGTCGCCGGTGCGAGCGTGCGTGCGTCAGGGTTTTCGCAATGGCCTGAGACGCTCGGTTTTGGCGCCCTGGATGATCCGTCGCTCGTACGACATTTCGCGGGCATCGTTCGCGACGAGTATCGCGCCGTCGGCATCCAGATGGCGCTTTCTCCGCAGGCTGATCTTGCAACAGAGCCGCGCTGGTCTCGCATCGCGGGCACATTTGGCGAAGAGCCCGCGCGAGTGGGCGCACTGGTCAACGCGTACGTGCAGGGCATGCAAGGGAGTCCGACGCACCTCACGCGAGACGGAGTCGCCACGATCGTAAAACACTGGGTCGGCTATGGCGCGTCGGTGGACGGTATGGACGGACACAACTATTACGGACGGTTTGCAAAATTCCCCGGCGGCATGTTTGCCAAGCACGTCACGCCATTCCTCGGCGCCTTTGCATCGGGCGTCGTTGGCGTCATGCCGACGTACGCGATCCTCGATGGACTGTCCATCGACGGGACGCCGCTCGAGCCGGTTGGTGCAGGATTCAATCGTCAACTGCTCACGGACCAGTTGCGGGGCCGCTACAAGTTTGGAGGCCTGGTGGTTTCCGACTGGGCCATCACACAGGACTGCGTTGAAGCGTGCAAGACCGGTGCGCCGCGCCAGACACCACGCGAGATCGCGATGCCGTGGGGCGTGGAATCGCTGACGAAGGTGCAGCGCTTCGCGAAGGGGATGAACGCCG
>JBDTMO010000561.1:0-4131 GCA_039934235.1 bacterium
TCCAGCTGGAGGAGTCCTGGAACGCAGGAACGACCTGCGCCATTCCGTTCTGGAATACGGGGCCGGTCTTCGACGTCTGCGCCGCGAGGCGCGGCCCGATGGTGAACGTCAGGAGGGCGAGTGCGACAAGTCTCCAGTCACGGGCGCTGCGGGTCATGTCATGATTCGGCGAAAGGTCAGCGAGGACGGGCGCGGGCCGCGAATCTAGCGCTGGTGTATCCGCTCCGTCAGCACACTCCATACCCCCTTCAGTCCGTCAGCGAGCGGCAGCCATGAACGACGTGGGCACGTCCCCCAGCAGCGCTGGCCGCGAAAAATAGTATCCCTGCACCACATCGATCGACGTGTAGTCCATCAGGTACGCCAACTCCTCCTCTGTCTCCACGCCCTCGGCCACCATGGTGATGTTGAGCGCCGTGCACAACGACTCGATCGCCTTGAGGATGCCCTGGCTGCGCGGGCGCTGGTGGATCGCCGTGATGAACGCCCGGTCGACCTTGATCTCGTCGGCGGTGATGTCGGTGAGGGTGGAGAGCGAGGAATAGCCGGTGCCGAAGTCGTCGATGGATACGCGCACTCCGTGCGTACGCAGCATGGGCAACACGTCACGCTGGAACCGACCCGTGGTTACCAGGGTGTCCTCCGTCAACTCGAGCACGCAGCGCTTGGCCAGGCCGCTCCGGCACAACTGATCGACGACCGACTGCATGAACGGCACGTCCCCCGCCTGCCGCGGCGAAAGGTTGACGCTCACCGAGCAGTCCGCACCGTAACGAGCCGTGAGTTCAGGCATGGTGCGCTCCACGTCCTCGAGCACGAAACGCGTGATGTCGTCGAGCAGGCCGAGTTCACCCGCCAACTCGATGAACGTGCCGGGCAGGTGGACGGTGCCATCTTCGTCGATCCAACGGACGAGCGCCTCGAACCCCGTCACCTCGCCGGTGGAAATACGAACCTTTGGTTGATACGCCGCGCGAAACCGCCGCTCGTGAATGGCCACGCGAAGACGCTGTTCGAGTGCCATGCGCGCCGTCATCGCGGTGTCCATCGCGAGATCGAAGTACGTCGCGCTGCCCTTGCGATCGCGCTTGGCACGGTACATCGCGCTGTCGGCACAGCGGCGCAACGACTCATAGTTGTCGCCGTGCAGCGGAAAGATGCTCGCGCCCACCGACGCTGATGTGAGCAGCCGATGTCCCTCGATATCGAACGGCTGCTTCAACGCGTCCACGACGCGATTGATCACAGGCGGCAGGTCGGTGCGCGCCCGCAGTGGACTGATGAGCAGCAGGAACTCGTCGCCACTGATACGGGCGAGACGATCTCCCGGCCGCAGATGCTGGCAGATGCGGCGCGAGACTTCAATGAGCAGTCGGTCGCCAATCGCGTGGCTGTAGTAGTCGTTGACCTGCTTGAAGTTGTCGAGGTCGATGAAGGCCAGTGCGAACATGCCGCTGCGCGCATTGGCGCGAATGGCCTGATCCACGAGCTCGTGCATCAGTTCACGATTCGGCAGGTCCGTGAGCTGGTCGTGAAACGCGCGTCGCGACAACTCGTTCTCGAAGCGCTTCCGGTCGGAGATGTCGAGCGATGTGGAGAGCAGGAGCCGCTCGTCGAAGATGCGCACGGACTTGTACGTGGTGAGCAGCGTGATTGCCTTGTCACCCACGGTGAGGCTCCGTTCGTCCGTCAACTCGCGGACGCTGTTGAGCCGCGCGCGAAACGTGCGGTCGTGCTCGACGGGTGTCGTGCCGCGCAGTACCAATGCCGTTTGCCCAAGTGCATCTGCCGCCGCATCGTTGATCAGGAGCAACCGACCGTCCGCATCCTGCACGGTGAGCCCCACCGGCAACACATTCACCACTTCATTCAACAGATCCGCATTGCGCTTGGCCGCCTGTTCGCTCAGTTGCAGCTGCGTCGTCAGCTCGCGCAGGCTCCGGCTCTCTGCCTCGGTCTGGCTGGCCACACGAGTGGCCAGGGCATGTGAGGCAAGCAACACGCACTTCCGCGCGAGAGCCACGTGATTTCGATCGAAGCCGTCGAGGCCCGGTGCGCGCAGGAGGACGAGGATGCCGCGACGCTCGCGCACACGCACCGGCAGGTACAACGCCGACTGTTCCTTGAAACCATCGTGCGCTGAGGCGCTCCGCCGCTCGTTCGCCATCTTCGACGAGATGGTCGCGACGACGCGGCCGCCGAGCACCTTGCGAAACTGGTCGTCGATGGGCCAGCGCGAATGCACCAACGTCGCCGGCTCCGCCACGATGCACTCCAGGTCATCGTCGGTGGTTTCCGCGAGCATGAGCGCCTGCGAGAACGTGAAGGCCTTTCGCAACGCGTCGAACACCTGCGCGAACGGATCGTCCGATGGATCGATGGACAACAGCGACTCGAGCGCATCGAGCAGGTGTTGGGATTGGTCGGCTGCGATCGTAAGCGCATCGTGCTCGCGCCGCAGCACGAGCAGCGTTTCACGGAGCTCCTCCGGACTCTCGATATGCCTGTCTTCCCGCAGGGTGGACATCGTCAGCACTCAGCGCCCGAAAGCGACGGCGGAGATCATGAGGTTGCCGTGCACGTTTCGGTCGAGCAACTGTCCTTGCTCACCAAAGGTGAAGGCACCGATGAACGGCGCGTCGCCAAGTCCGTTGGCCACTGCCGTGGCCACCTGCGCAAGGTCGTCGCCCACCGCCATCTTGCAGCCGGCGCAATAGACCACGAGCGCACCCGCAATGGCCGTACGCGATCCTGTCATGCTCCGCGTGGCCTGCTCCACCACTCGTTCAGCCCGATCGATGAGGCGGCGTCGATCGCCCTTCATCGCATAGACGCGATCGCCCACCTGGAGCTCGCGGAAGGTCGTGAGCGCGCCGCCTGCCTGCACGGACGCCGGATGCACCAGCAGGAAGTACGTGACACCATCCACGCTGCCTGCATCCACGGCAAGCGGAACCATGGTGGTTTCCGCCAGGATGGTTCCACCTTCTTCGAGCTTCGACGACACCAGCCCGCCAATCCAGGCGTTGTACACGCTCGCCGCGGGCTCTCCGTCGATGCTGAGGATCTCGCGCCCCGACGTTGCCGTCACCACGCCACTCTCACCGCCCGCCACGTACCCGATCCCCGTCACTATGCCGCTCGGTCCGGATGGCTCATAGCCGCCCTGAAATGCGCAATCCAATGCCCTGGACGGAAAGAGAACGGCGACCGACAAACCGTCGCGGAGCGGGCCGTCGAGTCCCAGTTGGCGCCAATTGCCCGTCACGTCGTTGTCGGCGGACGAACCGCCCACGATGGGGCATCGATCGCCGACCACGCGTCGCAATCCCTCGATCACCGCTTCTTCGTTGCCTGGTGCCTGATAGACCCAGATCAACTCCGGCAACTCGCCGCCACAGCCACAGCTGGCCAACGCCTGCTGCAGAAGATCTTCGGCCGCTTGTGCGGGGTCGGCGCCGAGGACGCCGGACGCCACGCCGTAGTTACCGTCGGCATCGTCGATGAGCAGGACGCCAATGGAGCGTTCGTCGAACATGCCTTGGTGCGTCATGAACCCGCCCGACGAGGTACCCCCGATGAACGGCGTACCGGGAAAGCGCTGGCGCAGGTATGCATGGAGCGCCACGTCGTCATGATCGCATCCATAGAACGCGAACAGCAGATGCGCGGTCTTCTCGGTCAGGTCACTGTCGAGAAGATCGATGGTATGGCGAGTGTCCGCTCCGCTGGCGGCGTGCACGTGCAGTTGAGTCATGCCTGCTTCCGGGTGGGCGACGATCGGCGCGCGTGCGGTCGCGCTCCTGGATTCCTCGTTCCATTGAGTGTCGGCCTCGTGACTCAAAATCTGGAGGTGCGGCCGCCCGAACCACATTGTTGACGAGATGCTTGCCGACAGCAAAAAAGAGGAGCCGCTAAACCACTAGCGACTCCTCGATCGAAACTCACCAGTCGAAACGACTAGTAGCGGTAGTGATCCGGCTTGTACGGTCCGTCCACCGGCACGCCGATGTACGCGGCCTGCTCCGGCGACAACTTCGTCAACTTCACGCCAAGCTTGTCGAGATGCAGGCGAGCCACTTTCTCATCGAGATGCTTGGGAAGCGTGTACACCTTCTTCTCCAGCTTGTC
>JBDTMO010000562.1:0-4122 GCA_039934235.1 bacterium
GCAACGTGATCGACCGTCATCATGTGGCGATCGACGAATGTGCGGAGCTTGACA
Source organism: bacterium (assembly GCA_039934235.1). Lineage (GTDB taxonomy): Bacteria > Gemmatimonadota > Gemmatimonadetes > Gemmatimonadales > Gemmatimonadaceae > AG11. The sequence goes on from JBDTMO010000562.1 coordinate 55, forward strand.
GAGATCTCGTGTGTGCTCACGTGCGACCGTATCGCCACTTCGCGGTGGACTGTCGGTTGTGGTCGAAGAGCATGCCGGCCGAGCCGTGCTGCGGCGCGCGCAGCAAGGCATCGATCGACTCGGTCATCGCCGGCCCGTCTAACTGGAGGGTATGGCCGCTGGATCGCTCGACTAACGACATGGTCCGACCCGCGATATTGGAGATACGCTGAACGCAGGGTTCGGCCCCGGTCCGCAAGAGATGTAATGATGCAGGGGTTGGCCTCGCAAGTCGTTCATCGCTTCTGTACGGCATTCGACCGCCACCGCCTTGCTCGTGACGCGGCTGACCGGTAATGTGCGTCGCTTCTGTCTCCGTGGTCATCCCTCCAGATGGATCGAGCCGATATGCAGTCCGGCACATTAGGCAGGCATGTCGCGGGCGTGATGGCGGTGGTTGTCACCGTGGGCGGCATGCCGTCCGCAGCCGCGCAGCGTCCGGCCGGTCGGCCCCCGCAGGATTCCGGCCGTGTCGCCCCTGAAAGCGTGAAAGTCCGAGTCGACTCGGGTGCGCCAGTGGTCTTTGATGGCGACACCCTGTTTCGCCTGTTCGGTAGCCTCGGGCCGTTCACGGCCACATCCCGAGCCGCGGCGGCGAGTCAACGGCTAGCTGCTGCCGCGTCGGCGATCGCGGGTGGGGATTCTGTTGTGGTGAGCGACCGCCAAGCTTATAGCGAGATCACTGTCGGCGACGTCATTCTGTTCACCGTGCTCGACGACGACGCGCTCCCGCTGGGTCTGGGCCGGCCGGACCTTGCGCGCCGATTCGGGTCAACGGTCCACACCGCGATCGTCACGGCCCGCGCGCGCAGAAGTTCTCGCGCGCTGCTTCTCGGCGCCGCGTACGCAGTCGCGGCCACCGTCGTCCTGTCGCTGTTGCTCTGGATACTCTCCGCTGCCTTTCCGCGACTCTATCGTCGCGTCGAAGGGTTGAAGGATGTTCGCGTCCTCGCCGTGCGCATTCAGCAATTCGAGCTGCTCTCCGCGGGACGGCTTGCCGGCCTGCTCGTAGGTCTCGCGCGTGTCGTTCGCCTGGGTATCACGCTCCTGCTGCTCTATGTATACGTGCCGCTTGTACTCAGCCTGTTTCCGTGGACAGAAGGCATCTCGCATCGGATCGTCGGCTACGCGCTCACCCCGTTCGCCGTGGCGTGGCACGCGTTCGTCGGGTACCTGCCAAGCCTCTTTTATCTAGCCGCCGGCGTGGTGATCATTCGCTATCTGCTCATCCTGGTGCACCTGCTGTTCGGCGCACTCGGCTCAGGCGCGATCACACTGCAAGGCTTCTTCCCCGACTGGGCCGAGCCGACCTACAAGATCGTTCGCGTGCTGGTGCTCGCGTTCGGGGCGATGGCGCTCTATCCCTTTCTGCCGGGCACCAGCTCGGACGCGTTCAAGGGAGTGTCGCTCTTCATCGGCGTCCTCTTCTCGATTGGGTCGTCCGCCGCCATCGGCAACATGGTCGCCGGTGTGGTGCTGACGTACACCCGCGCGTTTCAGATCGGCGATCGCGTGAAGATCGCGGACACGGTCGGCGATGTTCTGGAAAAAACGCTCCTCGTCACGCGCCTACGGACGATCAAGAACGTGGCAGTGACGATCCCGAACAGCGCGGTGCTCGGGGGGCAAATCGTGAACTATTCGACGCTGGCGGCGGAGCACGCGCTCATCCTTCACACCTGCGTCACGATCGGCTATGACGCGCCGTGGCGGACCGTGCACGCATTACTCGTCCAGGCGGCCTCGCGCACCGAACACGTGCTCGCGGAACCTGCGCCGTTCGTCCTCCAGACGAGCCTCGACGACTTCTATGTGAGCTACGAGCTGAATGCCTACACGGTTCGTGCGGACGTCATGGCCGCGACGTATTCCCTCTTGCACCAGAACATTCAGGAGACGTTCAACGCGGGGGGCGTGGAGATCATGTCCCCGCACTACGCCGCGCAGCGCGACGGCAACCAGACGACGATCCCAATTGCCTATCTGTCCGCGGCGTATCGCGCGCCTGCGTTTCGGGTCGAGCAGGTTCCTGCGGAGCCGAACGAGGGACACGCGTCGGCCGGAAGCGGCTGAGATCCCCGATGGGAACCTCGTCGTGGTGGTCCAATCCGGACGCACATGTCAAAGCACCCACCGGATCCGTCGCAGCCCGTCGAGAGGCACGTTCGTACCGTGGTGTGCCTGGGCTGCTCTATGATTTCGGTTCCCGCGGTTCGGGCGCCAAAGCGGCGAACGCCGCATAAAACACTTCATCGGGGACGAGTTCCGGCGTCAGGAATCGTTGGAACAACAAGCCTTCGGTCATCGCGTGCACCACCGTCACCAGGATGTCCGGCGGCATTGGTAGGTCACGCTCGTCGGCAACAGCGCGTACCCAAGCGGCGCCCGCAGCGAAATGCCTTGCCGTGACCTCGAGCACCTTGGCTCGCATCTCCTCATGCGTTACCGCGTAGGCCATCCCCGTCAGACGGCCAACGGCCGCGAGCCGGCGCTCAGGGATGGCCGCAATGGTGGCCTCGGCCAGGGCTCGCATCTTCTCCGCAAAGCTCGAGTTGGGCGTGAACTCGGGTTTAACGGGCGCCCAATGGACTTCTGCGAGCGCCATGAACAGCTCATCGCGATTCCGGAAATTTCCGTAGATCGCTCCACTCGTCATTCCGGCGCGCTGAGCCACGTCCTGCAACGTGGTGTTTTCGAAACCTTTTTCCAGAATCAGCTCGCGTGCCGCGGCAAGCAGCGTGGCGCGAGTACGGGCGCGCTTGTCTCCTTTCGGCCGTCCTCGCGGGCCCGTGGCGCTCATGCCGGAAGCCTTTTCTTCACGCAGCCCTTGCCTTATTTAATAGTGAATCTATTTTATTTGTGGTGAATATTATAACTCTTCTATTGTAACATCTCCTGAATAGCGATGACTAGGGAAGATCCGATCACAGACGCGCTCGAAGCGGTCGTTCGCTCTGGCGCACTTGCATGCGCAGCAACGCTGGTCTGGCGCGACGGAAAGGTCGTTCACACGGCAGCAGTTGGTTGTCGGGATATCGAAGCGAAGCTTCCCGTCGAGCGTGACACGTTGTTTCGCATCGCCTCGATGACGAAGCCGATCACGTCCACCGCTGCGCTCATGCTGCTGGAGGAGGGTCGATTCGCGCTCGACGATCCGATTTCCGGCTGGGCGCCCGAGTTCTCCGAGATGCGGGTGCTTCGCTCGCCATCGGCGTCGCTGCGCGAGACAGATGTGGCCGAGCGGCAGATCACATTCGAAGATCTGTTGACCCACAGGTCGGGCATTACGTACGGCGCCGTCCACCCCGGTCCCATCGCGCACGCCTTCGCTGAGGCCTTGGGGGGCGACATCGATAGCACGGTGGCGCCCGACGACTGGATCACTCGGCTCGCTGCCTTGCCGTTGATCGACCAGCCCGGCGCGACGTTGCACTACGGTCACTCGACGGATCTCTTGGGGCTGCTCATCGCGCGCATCGAGGACGCGCCACTGGGCGACGTGCTGCAGGAACGAATCTTCGGCCCGCTTGGAATGCACGACACTGGCTTTACCGTTGCTGCCGAAAAGAGAGGAAGGCGCGCACGTCTTCATGGCTTCGATGAAGCAGGACGTCTGACGGAACTCGAAACAGGTCCGGGAGGCTCGACGGTCCCTGAGCGACCCGCCGACATGGCGTTTGTCTCCGGCGGCCAGGGCCTCTGGTCGACGGTGGACGACTACGCCGCCTTCGCGCGCATGTTCGTTGGCGCGGGCGAGGTGGATGGCGTGCGCTTGCTAAGACCTGAGACGTTAGCGCGAATGACGGCCAACCAACTGACGGCAAGCCAGCGCGCCACCGGCGAAGTCGTTGGCATGCGGCTCTTCACAGCGGGACACGGCTTTGGAATGGGCGTCGCAGTAGTGCTCGAGCCCGAGAAGGCGCTCAAGACGATCTGTGCCGGTGGTGTCGGCACGGTGGGCTGGCCGGGCGGCTTCGGCGGCTGGTGGCAAGCCGACCCCACCGACAATTCGGTGATGGTGTTTCTTAC
>JBDTMO010000563.1:0-4112 GCA_039934235.1 bacterium
GCGAAGCGAGGCTTTTGTCATCCTGAGCGCGCGAAGCGAGGCTTTTGTCATCCTGAGCGAGCGAAGCGAGGCTTTTGTCATCCTGAGCGAGCGAAGCGAGTCGAAGGATCTGCACCCTTACAACCCGATGATCTGGTCGCGCCGCGTACCCACGCTGACGTACGTGATCGGCGCCTCGCACAACGCCTCGATTCGATCGAGATACGCACGAGCTTCACGCGGAAGGTCGGCAAGGGAGCGCGCGGCAGCCGTCGAGCACTTCCAGCCCGCGAACGTCTCGTAACGCGGAATCACCTTTTCGAGCGCAAGAAGGTCGCTCGGAAACTCCTCGTGCATGTCGCCGTCCACTTCGTACCCGGTGCAGATCTGCAGCTCAGGCAACGTGTCGAGCACGTCGAGCTTCGTGACAGCAAGGTCGCTCAGGCCATTCACGCGTGTCGCATACTTGACGACAAGCGCATCGAACCATCCGCAGCGACGTGCACGTCCAGTCGTTGCACCAAACTCATTCCCCAGCGTCCGCACTTCACTCTGGAGCGGCTCGGCGAATTCTGTCGGCAATGGTCCGTTGCCCACCCGTGTCGTGTATGCCTTCACCACGCCTAACACTCGATCGATCGCCGTCGGCCCAACACCAACGCCCACCGATGCACCGCCGGCCGTCGTGTTGCTCGACGTGACGAATGGGTAGGTGCCATGATCGATGTCCAGCAGCGAACCCTGCGCGCCTTCGAGCAACACTGCTGCCTTGGACTTTACGGCGCGGTGCACCGTGAGCCCCACGTCTTCCGCGAGCGGAAGCAACCGCTTCGCCAGTCGCTCGAGCTGCGCAACGACCGCGTCGACGTCGATCACCTTGTCCGATCCGTACGCAGCGAGGCGTCGTTGCGCGTTCTCGGCGCCCTTCGCCACGACCTCACGCAGACGCTCGGGGTGCCGCAGGTCGAGGACGCGCACGCCACGCCGCGCAATCTTGTCCTCGTACGCAGGCCCGATCCCTCGCCCAGTCGTGCCGATGGCCTTGCTCGATGCACTCTCGCCGTCCACGAGCTTGTGATACGGCAACACCATGTGCGCGCGCTCGCTGACGTACAACCGCCCTTCGACGTCGACGCCAGCCTTTACGAGGCCGTCGATTTCGTCGAAGAGAGTGTCGGGATCGAGCACGACGCCGTTGCCGATCGCGCAGCGCACTCCCGGGTGCAGGATGCCACTCGGAATCTGGTGCAGGACGAAGGTGCGGTCGCCGAGGTCGACAGTGTGGCCAGCGTTGGCTCCGCCCTGGTATCGAACGACCCAGTCGGCGCGCTCTGCAAGGACGTCAACGAGCTTTCCCTTCCCTTCGTCGCCCCACTGCGCTCCAACCACGACGACGACGTGCGATTCCGGTCCGAACATGGCGCTCCCGAACGGTTTGGCGATAGACAACAAAAAACGCCCCGCTGGTGCGCGGGGCGTTGTTCGAATCTATTCGGCGCGGGAGCGAAGTCAAATTGTGTGGCGCTAGGCGATGGCCGCGAGCAGAATCCACGCCGCCATTCCAAACCCGATGCCCACCTTCACCGCCGCCGCCACGACGCGCCCAATCAATGCGCCCGTCGCTGCCCGCGTCGACGTGCCGCCGCTACTGCCACCCGACAATTCAAACACGAACGCGCCGACGAATGCTCCCGCAAAAGCACCGATCACTGGTCCCACAATCGGAATTGGCACACCAACGAATGCGCCGACCATTCCGCCAATCACCGCACCCCAACTCGCGCGGCGCGAGCCACCGTACTTGCGCGTGTATTTCGCCGAAAGCGTAAACTCGATCACTTCGCCAATCAGTGCGAGAATGGTGACGAGTATGACGGTGAACATCCCAATCGAATTCGGCACGAGCAGCGAATATCCAAGCGCGGCGCCGGCAAGAATCCACGTGCCCGGCAAGCCGAACGGAATCATCACCAGGCCAAGCACCAGCACGACGGCGAGGAGCAGCACGTTCATGTCGCGAGCGCCTCCGCGGCGCGGGCAAGGATGTCGGCAACGCCATCGATCTGCGTGCCGCGAAGCGCAGCGAGCGAATCAGCTGGCGTATGAATGCGCCGCAGCGTTCTCAGCGAGCCATGACTCACCGTCACGGCGCGCCATCCGTTCGCGGCGAATGCGGTCGAGTCAGTCAGCAGTCCGAGCGGCATGTGCCTGGCGCGCACACAAACGCCTGCCGGCGCCGCATCGCGCACCGCCGCGATGACATCGTGCGGCGCGGGTTGGTTGTACATGATCACGAGCTCTCCGTCATCATCCACTCCATCACAGTTGAGTGCCACACCCGCCACATGCGTGCGCGCCCAGGCACGAGCGCCCGCAAGCCCAAGCTCCTCTGCACTCGGGAGTAGTACCCCAAAGGCAACATCAGGGCCCACCCGCGCCGCCGCCGCCAACACCGTAGCCACGCCGGACGCATTGTCCACTGCGCCATTGGATCGCGAACCGACGACACTCGCCATGACCGGCAACGCACCAGAGACGCCCGCGACAAGTGCGACCCACCACGTCGTACGCGCGTGGACACCGGCAAGTGTCAGCACCGCAGCCACGCAGGCGACAACGAGCGCAACGGCGAGCAACGTGACGCCCATCATCCGCACCACTGATGGCACCGGTTGAGATTTGCTGTCCAGATGCGCCACGAGCCAAACGCGTGGTTGTTGTGCGCCGCGCGTTGCCACGAAGTTCACTCCCTCGCGGCGTAACCAGGGCGTCGACAGCACGCCGTCGGCGAGCATCCATCGCGCAAAGACAGCCGTCGCCGCAATTCCCGTCGCGAGCAGCACCGCGGAAATATTCGCGTCGCCCTGCAATGCGAACATGCTCGACGTGACGATCGTCGCACCGAGCAGCGCGCCAGCAATCGGCGTGGCATATCGGCCGGGAAACGCCGAATAGCTAAAGAGTTCTTCGCGTACGTCGAAGCCGAGCGTCGTGAGTATCGACGCGGCGTACGTGCGAGCATCGTGCTCCCCAGCACCACCAGCGGGCCGAGGTTGATGCGCGAGTGCCTGAAGATGTCGGACGCCTATGCTGTCGCCATCGTCCTGCATTGTCCCATACGTTCGGTCGTGTGCGTCCGCCAATCGCGAGCACCTCGCATCACAACCTATGCGGTCGCGCGCGTCGTGCGTCAGGGCAGCGCGGTCGCCGATACGGTCGCCGGCGTCAGGTTGCCGGATGAAACATCAATGCTATTCACGCCGGCCGCGCTGCCCATCGTCCACTTGGTCGCCAGCTCACCCTGTGCGTTGGTCACGCCAGATTGTGGCGAGAGCCCACCCCCGCCTGCGGTGACCTTGAAGCTTACCGGAATTCCGATCATGGGCGCATTGCCTGCTCCCACAACACGAATAACGATGTCGTTCTTCAACACGGTGACGATCTTTCCGCTCTGGCCGGCACCCTGCGCAACGACGATGTCTGTCGGAAACGTTCCAGTTGCATTGATAGTTGCACCAATGGTCTCGTTCACTTTTGCAACCAGCGATTGCAGTGGGCTCGCGCTGCCGAGTGTCCATTTCACGCGAACCTCGCCACTACTGTCGGTGGCCGCCGTCGCGGGATCGACCGAACCGCCGCCAGCGGCGACGACGAACGTCGCAACCTGCTTGGCCACTCCGTGCCCGTTCGCATCGACCACCCGCAACACAATCATTGTGGCAAGCAATCGACCCGCCTGAGCGGTCTGCCCGTTGCCCTGCACCACCGTCATTGCAGCTGGTGTCGTGACAACCACCGCCGTCGGCGACGCCATGAAGGGACAGCCACCGAGCAGTAAACTGCCGGCAAGCAAGAACGGAATTGAGAGTTTCGATCGTATATGGCGCATGGGCGGCACGAATGCGTGGGAGGAATGTCTTCACTCCCAGTATCGGCGGCACTGAGTCCCGCCGTAACGCGCGAGCCTCCTTTCCCGCCCCACTCGAGACGTCAAACGCTCTTACCGTTCACCGTTCACCGTTCACCGTTCACTTGTTCAGTTACAACCGCCGCGCGAAGCAGCTCTTCGAGCAGCCCGCTCGCAACGCCCCCGAGTGGCCGTAATGGCGGCCTCGGAGCACCACCCACGAGCC
>JBDTMO010000564.1:0-4102 GCA_039934235.1 bacterium
CCGCGCCCGCCTCGCGAAATGTGCGGAGCAGGCGCTCGCTCCTGAACTCCTGGCCGTCGAGCAGCACGGCGTCATTCGTGAGCGCAAGGGAGTTCACTTGGCGCGCATACATCCACGGCCGCCCATGCGTGTCGTACCACGCCCGCGCGGCTGCTGCCAACTCGAGCGCGCGATCGCTCATCACAAAGTCGCGCGGATACCCCAGCAGCCGCTGATACTCGGCCGGCTGGACGCGCGTGTCGGGGCGAGTGTTCGATATTTCAATCATTCACTGGCTTGTGAAGCGGCATACAGCGCAGCATTAACCGCAGAGGGACGCAGAGGAGCAGAGGAACGCAGAGGAAAAGACTCTGTCATCCTGAATGAGCGAAGCGAATCGAAGGATCTGCACTTCCTGTCATCCTGAGCGAGCGAAGCGGGTTTCTTGTCATCGTGAGCGAGCGAAGCGAGTGCCTTGTCATCCTGAGCGAGCGAAGCGAGTCGAAGGATCTGCACCTTGACGGCCCCCCTGCGTCCTCCGCTCCTCTGCGTCCTCTGCGGTAAATGGCTGGGAGTCGTAATCACAGAGGAGCTCCGGTTGGCTGCGCGCCCTCTATAGGCTTGAACTGACACCCCTCCACGAAGAACTCGAAAAAATCTGGATGCGTCTCCAAACGACAGTGCACCACACCACGCACCAGCGCTTCGAGCTCGCGCCGCTTTGTCATCGACAAGAGCGCAATGCATGCGCCCTCGATCGCTGCGTTACCCACCTGCACGAACGTCTCGTTCGCGATGTTCGGAATGAGCCCGATCCGCTTGGACGCTTCGAGCGTGAGGTGCTGCCCGAACCCGCCGGCGAGATAGAAGACGTCGATGTCATCGAACGCGACGCCGTACTCGCTGAACACCACCTGTAAGCCCGCGACGTTCGCGCCCTTGGCCTGCGCCAACTCATTCACGTCGCTCTCGCGGAAGACGATGCCGTGCTCCGCATCGAGTGTCACGCTGTCAGCACCATCCTCGAAACGGCCAAGGGAGTTCATGCGCTCGGTGCGCAGTAACTCACTCAACACGTCCATCAGGCCAGAACCGCAAATACCCGCCGCCGCCACGTCGCCGATGACGCCGAGCGCGAATGATCCGTCGTCGTTGATGGTGACGTTTTCGATGGCGCCATCGAGTCCCGGCATGCCACACGTGATCGCGCCTCCCTCGAACGCCGGCCCCGCAGGGCATGACGCCGCGAGCACACGCGTGCGATTGCCAACGATGAGCTCCGTGTTCGTCCCGATGTCCATCACGGCCACGAGGCGGTCTTCATTGGCCAGATCGACCGCGAGCATGCACGCCGCCGCGTCAGCGCCGACATGTCCGCTGATGACCGGCACACCGTACACGCGCGCTCGTGGATGAATCGGCAGGAGCGAGCGTCGACCAGTGCTCTCGAGACTCGTCGTCGTGCGTCGTCCCTCCGCCATCTCGATCTCCGTGATCGACTGATAGGGATTCTGGCCGATGGAGTAGACGCTCTGCTTGAAAAAGATGTCGCGCATCGTCGCGTTGCCGACGACGACCATCTCGTAAATCGTCAGCGGATCGACGGGGAACGCCTCGATCGCGTGTGTGAGATAACCGGCCAGCGTCCGCATCAGCAGCCGGCCGCGATTCTCGGTGTCGTAGTGAATGCGCGACATCACGTCCGACCCGCCGAACCGCTGCGGATTCTCGAACGAGGCATCGGCAATGAGCTCACCACTTTCGAGATCGAACAGCCGCACGACGATCGTCGTGGTTCCGAGATCCATGGCCAGCCCGTGAATCGGACCGGTCGAGCGCGCGACCTCAACACCATCAATGAGTATGCGCTCGCCGTCGCGCGTCACGGCTGGGTCGAGCGTGAATGGCCGATCGCTCACCGGCAATCCATACGCATGACGCTCGATGCGCATCTGCCCACGACGCATCGTGTGACACTTCACCACACCATCGTCGGCAACGACGCGCGTCTGGCACGAGAGACGAAACGCACCATGGAGGTGCGCCTCGGGAATGGTATGCGCGGAAAGCGCATCCATGCCCTCGGTCACTTCGACGATGCACTCCTTGCACTTCCCATTCTTGATGCAGGAGGTCGGCACCTGAATGCCAAGTGACTCGGCAATATCGAAGAGCGACGCCTCGGCAGGCACCGCGTTCGTGGTGACGCCGTTAATCGTTAGCGAAACCGACATCTCACCAATCCGCTCCAGCCTCCAACTCGGCGATCACTGCCGCGGCCACCTCTGTTGCCGATCCATCGCGACTCTGCTCGTCGCTCCATTTCCATTCGGCCGTGTAGGCGTCTGCGCTCGTGATGCCGCGCTTTTGCGCGAGTGCGTCGATGCGCTGCGCGAAGCGCGTGCCGAGTTCGAGGCTCACGTCGTTTCCGGCGTCGTCCTCCGCGCGAACCTGCGACGGAATCTCCTGCCAGTAGAGCACCTTGTATGTCGAGTATTTGCCCGGCGCGAGAGGAGCGTCACTCGGCGCATCGGGCGTGGTGATCGCCTTGACGACTGGTTCGTCCGGCGCTGCACCGGCAAGTCGCAGGAAGAGATCGACGGCCGCTGACGCATTCTGCCCGTATCCGTCGGCGCCAATCTCGTCCGCGAACATCTGGCTGATCGGCGCACCGCCAATGGCCATCTTGATGTGGCCGCGACCCGCGTTCTCGAAGCCATCGATCACCGTCTTCATGTACGTCATCGTCGTCGTGAGCAGCGCGCTCATGCCGATGATCTTGGGATCGAACTTGTCCGCCGCTGCCATGAATTTCTCGACGCTCTGGTCCACGCCGATGTCGTGCACCTCGAAGCCGGCGCCTTCGGCCATCATGCACACCAGATTTTTCCCGATGTCGTGCAGGTCACCGCGCACCGTTCCCATGAGCAGTGTGCCGACACGCTTCGACTCGTTCTCCTTCGACGTCAGCAACGGTTTCAGCACGGCCATGCCGGCCTTCATCGCCCGCGCGGCAATGAGCACTTCGGGGACGTAGAGCACGTTGTGCTTGAAATCCTCGCCCACGACGCTCATGCCCGCGATGAGCCCTTCGTTCATGACCTCCTGGAAGTGCCGTCCTTCGGCGAGCGCGTCCTTCGTCATCTGCTCGACTTCCTTGGCCTTCCCTTCGTACAGGTACTGATTCATCAACGCGTAATCGGGCATCTTAGTATTTGTCATCCTGAGCGAGCGAAGCGACTGTATTTGTCATCCTGAGCGAGCGAAGCGAGTCGAAGGATCTGCACCCGGTTTGTCATCCTGAGCGAGCGAAGCGAGTCGAAGGATCTGCACCCTCAGTTCACACCCGGCTCGACAACTTCGCATTGAACTCATTCAGCGCCTCGAGCATCGCCGTCATGTTCGCGCCGGGCATGCCAGGACTCGTGCCGCCACCGACAGATAGAATCATCCCGCGTCCGTCGCTGAATCCGCCCTCGAGCACTTCGAGCGTCGCCTCCTTCACTTCGTCCGGCGTTCCGCGCACCGCGATTTCCAGCGGATTCACGTTGCCCATCAGGCACATGCGATTACCCACGCGCTGCTTCACTTCCACGATGTCCTTCTGCTTGCCCCAGTTCAGGACGTTGAACCCCGCGTCAGGCAAATGATCGAGGCACGCATCGACCTCGGCGTCATTGTGATAGAGCTTCACCCAATCATCCGGAAACGCATCACAGATGCGCTTCAGGTACGGATGCGCGAACTCCATGTAGTGCTCTTCATTGATGAAGCCGACGATGTCGTCGAGGATGAAGATGCCTTCCACGTCGTCGCCCAGCACCGCCTGCTGCGCCTTGAGCCAGTCGATGATGACGCGCGTGCACAGATCGATGAGCCGATGGACTTCATCCGGCTTCTCGACGATCTCGATCATGAGATTGGTCGTGCTGCGGACGAATCCCGCCGTGCAGAGCGGCCCGCGCGCCGTGACGAACGGCAATACCTCGCCTGCGGCCTTGATGCGCGGCACCGCCATCTTGTACCGGTGCAGCGTCATCGCCGCGAAGGCGTCCGCCTCTACCTCGTACTCGGGAAATTCGTCGATGTCCTCGAGCCGGTAGAGCGTGTGATACTCACTCGG
>JBDTMO010000565.1:0-4096 GCA_039934235.1 bacterium
CCGCTTCCTCCGCCTGTTTCTCGACATCGCCGCCGTTGCGCGTGCGGTTGACGGTAATGCCCACGACGTCGAAGGACTCGCCGCTGAAGAGCATGTACGCGAGCGCGTGCTGGTCATCGACTTCGTTGTTTGCGTCTGTGTCGAGCAGAATGCGGAGACGTTCGCGCGCCGGTGCAGCCTGTTGCATTCCACAGGCAGGCGTCGCGAGGACGAGACACAGTGCAAGGCCGAATCGAGTGATGGGATGCATGACCGCTCAGGGCGATTGTGTCGTTGACTTCATCTCGTGGAAGTAGCGTTCTTCACGGACGATCACGAATCCGCGCGCGAGATAGTTGGGCAGCGCGTGCGGCGAGTCGAGCGTGCAGGTGTGCACATTGACGCGGCTAGCAGATAACGCAAACGACTCCTGGACGGCGCGCGTGAGCAGCCAGCCACCGAGACCGCGCCCAATGAAGGATGGCGCGAGTCCGAAGTACATGATCTCGACGCCCATGTCGGAGTAGCGCTGCAGTTCGAAGTAGCCAGCGAGTTGGCCGGCAACACGCAGCGTCCACAGATGGACGTTGGGCGACGAGAAGTAAGCGTCGAGCTCTGCATCGCCAAGAAGCAGGCGATCATGCCACTGGTATGGTCCGCCGACGAGTGAATACAGCTCGCGGTATTCGTTGGGACTCAGGCGTTCGCGCGTAAGCGTCGGGGCGTCGAGCGGTGGTCGCGCCGGCCGAAGCGCGCCGACGTCGCGCATCTCGAGATGCGAGCGAATGACTTCCACGTGTCCTGGTGATCCGGTCGCCATGGCGAAAAGTAAGTCGCTGAAGTCGTGCTTGCTCTCCATGGCAGTGTCATTGTGCGGATCCTTCGACTCGCTCCGCTCGCTCAGGATGACATGCGACGGCTACCGTTCACCGTTCACCGTTCACCCGATGCTCAACGATGCAGCTTCATCCTGTGCCGCGCGGCCTTCGCGCGATTGCCGCACGTCGCCATGTCACACCAGCGGCGTCGGCCATTCTTCGTCTCATCCTGAAAGACGCGGCTACAGCGTGGATCGGCGCAGCGACGCACGCGGGCGAGTTCGCCCAGGATGAGTGCGTCTGCCGCACTCTCGACAATGGGGATGAGCAAGCCGGCGAATGCGTCGCCGACGGGAACGAACGAGCGGACGAAGTTACCATCGTCCTTCAACTCGAGGCGGCGCGTTCCCGCGCTCCGACCGAGGACGCGATTGATCTCGGCGAGCGCCTCCGCGCGAACATCGTGCGATGTCGTGCCACGTTCCGCGAGGGCGCGCGCAACGGATCGCACCCGCCGCGCGTCACCGAGTACGGCGAGCGCACCCGCAGGTTGCTGCTGTGCGCGCCGGCGCATCGTCGCAGCGCGCTCAGCGTCTAGCAGTTGCGCGTCCTCGAGCCAGCGGACGAAACGCTCGAAGTCGTTCAGTGCATCGCTGCCACGCGCCGCCGCGTCGGAGTTCACGAAGTCGAGCCATAAACGCTCCGCGACGAACGCGAACGTGTGTCGATCGCGGTTGTCGAGTGCAGAAAAAGACGTCGTGAGCTCCAGCGGAGGTGCCATATGCGCCCTAGCATATCCCGCGGTCCACATGGCGGCAACCATGCGCGAAAGGGGGAGCGCCAAGTAACTTGTCGCCGACCTCGATTGGAGTTGCCGTACCATGGCCGAAGCACTCTCCGACTTGCGCCTCGTCGCTGTCGGGTCGATGAATCCTGTGAAGATCGGGGCGGCGCGCGCCGTCATCCAGCGTCTCGCGGCGCACGTGCGCGTGGATGGGATCGCGGTGGCGAGTGGCGTTCCCGATCAACCCTGGAGTGATGAGGAAACCATTCGCGGCGCGCTGGCTCGCGCGCATGCGGCGCGTGCTGCGCTCGACGCGGACTGGGGGATTGGTATCGAAGGCGGCGTGATCGACGCGGGACTTGGCGCGGTTCGGACATGCGCATGGGCGGCGGTCGTCAATCGCGATGGACGTGAAGGCGTTGGCGGATCGCTGTCGCTCGAGCTACCACGTCGCGTCGCCGAGTTGGTGGTGGGAGGAATGGAACTTGGGCACGCGATGGACGCGGTGACGGGCGAGCATGACGTGAAGCGAGGCGCGGGTGCTGTCGGAGTGCTCACGCGTGGACTTGTGAGCAGGCAGTCCGCCTATGAAACCCTGGTGGCATATGCGCTCGTGCCGCTGCTCGGTTAGCGAGCGTTCTACTCGCGAACAACCTCTCGAGCAACCGACGAGAGACCCGGAAGTCGTGCGAGTCGCCGCTGTAGCCGCTGAAGGCCGTCGTACGCCGCGTACTTGTACGCATCGGCAAACGACGGAAAATTGAACGCCGCCTGGATGAAGTAATCCAGCGTTCCGCCGAACGCGATGACGGTCATGCCGATGTGGATCAACTCGCACGCCGTCTCGCCGACGATCGTCACGCCGAGCACGCGGCGGTCGTCGCGGTGAAAAATGATCTTTACGAAACCGTCGGTGTCGCCGAGTATCTGGCCGCGGGGATTGATGCGATAGCTCGAGCGCCCGATCTCGTAGGGGATGCCGCGTCGGTACAATGAGTCTTCGGTTTCTCCGACGGTGGCAATTTCTGGAATCGTCCACACACCATAGGGGAGAACATCCGACACCGCGCTCTTGTACTTGAGGTCAAAGGCATGGCAGACACCAACGCGCGCCTGTTCCATCGAGGCCGAGGCAAGCGCGGGAAAGCCAATCACATCGCCGGCGGCGTAGATCGTCGGCACCGTCGTTCGATAATGCGAGCCCACCTGAATGAAGCCCCGCTCGTTGGTCTCGACACCGACCTCGCTCAGTCCAAGATCACTCGAGTTGCCGACGCGACCAGTGCTGACGAGCAGGCAGTCGGCGACAAGGATGATATCGTTGGACAGCGTCACGATCGCCCGGCCATTCTCAACGCTCACGTCGCGTACGTCGACTTCGCCATGCACGGTGATCCCGAGCTTTGCCGTCATGGATTGGCGCAATGCGTCGCTGACATCGGGGCCGAGATGTTCCAGCAACCGCGCGCGCTCATTCACGAGCGTGACGCGAACACCGAGCGCTGCGAAGATGCATGCGTACTCGCAGCCAATCACGCCGCCACCGGCAACGATCATCGAGGCAGGGATACGCTGCAGCGTCAGCAGTGAGTCGCTGTCGACGACGATCTCGCCATCAATGGCGTAGCCGAGTGGCGACATCGGGCTCGATCCGGTCGCGACGAGTATGATGTCGCCCGTCACGCGACGCGTCTCCAGTCCGTAGCGCGTAATCTCGACGGTGGACGCATCGACCAGATGCGCAGACCCTTGAATCGTCGTGATGCCGTGCTTCTCGATATTCTCGGCGATCAGGTTCCACTCGGACTCGATGACTGCACGCTCGCGATGCATGAAGTCGGCGATCGTGATGTTCTGCTTCACGCTCAAGTCGACGCCGTAGAGTCCGCGCTGGCGGAGGCCCGAGAAGTAGAGCGCTGTCTCGCGAAGAGTCTTGCTCGGGATGGTGCCGGTGTTCACCGCGGCGCCGCCAGGCTTGGGCGCACGTTCGATGAGACAGACGCGCTTCCCGAAATAGGCAGCCTGGGCGGCGCCTTTTTCACCGGCGGGGCCGGAGCCTATGACAACAAGATCGAAGTGCTCGGGAGCGCTCACGAGGGTGGGGCGGAGGGCGAAGCGGGAACGAGCAACGCGTCTTCGCGATACACGATCCACCCCGTTGCTTCCTCGACAATGAGCTCGACTTCGGTGCCGAGGGGCAAGGTCAAGTTAGGATTGTCGTGCCCGGCTGGAAAGTCCATGATCACCGGAACTCCGAGATCGGACACGAGGTCGAGCACGAAGTCCTCGAATTCATCTTCCTCGGAGCGATCCAACGACAAGTGGCCGAAGACGATGCCGCGGACCTTGGCGAGGAGACCGGAGGCGCGCAGCTGCACGAGTCGTTCGTCGACGAACGACATTGGGTCGCGCACCTCTTCGAGAAAGAGGATCGCGTCCGTCGTGTCGATTTCGTACGGGGTGCCGATCGTCTGCTGCACGAGCGCCGTGTTCCCTCCCACGAGCCTGCCCGTCG
>JBDTMO010000566.1:0-4093 GCA_039934235.1 bacterium
GCGCGCGTCAGCGAGCGAGCCGTCCAGCGCGCGTCAGCGAGCGAGCCGTCCAGCGCGCGTCAGCGAGCGAGCCGTCCAGCGAGCGTCAGCGAGCGAGCCGTCCAGCGAGCGTCAGCGAGCGAGCCGTCCAGCTATTTCCGCACACAACAACAGCGACTCGATCATGCTCGACGAATCGGCGATGCCTTGCCCCGCAATATCCAGCGCGGTGCCGTGATCGGGCGACGTGCGAGGAAACGGCAATCCAAGCGTGACGTTCACCGCGGATCCAAACGACGCAACCTTGATCGCCGTCATTCCGACGTCGTGATATGGTGCGATGACTGCATCGAACGCCCCGCGCATCGCGCGCACGAACACGGTGTCTGCAGGAAAGGGCCCCAGGAGTCCAGCGGCGGCAGCGGCAGGTGCGAGGAGTTCGTCGTCCTCCGTACCGAATCTCCCGCCGTCGCCGGCATGAGGATTGAGGGCGCACAACGCAATACGCGGCTCCGGAATCTGGAACCACGTGCGCAACCCCTCACGCGTCACACTCGCCGCGATTGCGATCGCCTCGGAGGTCAGCGCGCGTGGAACATCGCGCAACGGAAGATGTGTGGTCGCGAGTACGACACGAAGCGGATTCACTGTTCCAGGTGCTGGCCGCGTCGCTGCCAACATCATGGCAACGTCGCAGCCAGTGCGCTGGGCGAGCAGCTCAGTATGCCCGGGAAAATCATATCCACCTGCATGGAGCGCATTCTTGTCGAGCGGTGCCGTGACGATGCCGTCCACGTCGCCAGCTTGCGCGAGCTCGATGGCGTGGTCGACGGCAAGGCCAGCGTACCGTCCGGCGTCGGCAATCGTGCTAAGGGCGCTCCAGACACCGATCGCGTCGTCGACGCGCACAGCGACGCCACGAGGCCCAATGAGGACGAGATCCGCTGCCGCCGCGACGCGCGCGTCACCTAGTGCGGCCGCAACGATCTCGGGCCCGATGCCGCGCGGATCGCCGAGGGTGACGGCGAGCCGAACGCGCGCCCGCATCAGCAGATCCCAGGCGTCAGGGTGCCGGCGCGGCGCCCGGGGCGACAGCCACCGGCAATTCGATCGCGTCCTTGCGTACGGAGACGTATGTCGCCTTCCGCAGCGCCTCCATGAGGCGCTTTACGCCGCCTTCTTCTGCGAGGCGCGACCGGAAACGCTCCTTCACTTCCTCGAGCGTCATGTCGCCGCCCTGTTCAACCGACGCGATTTGGGCGACCACGTACTTGCTCGGCACGTTTGTATTGCCAGCAATGGCGAACTCGACGACATCCTTCGCCTTCTTATCCCCAAATGCCTGCTGATACGCTGCGGGCAACTGCGACCGGGGGAACGGCGTCAACAGCGTGGTCTCTTCGCCGCTTGCGAAGTCGTGGTGCTTTTTCGCGAGCGAATCGAATGGTGCTCCCGCTTGAAGCGCGGCAACGACGCTATCGGCTTCGAGCTTGGAGCGAGCAACGTCGAGCGAATCGATCTTCGGCGTGATGAGGATGTGCCGTGCCTTTACTTCCGCCGGCATGGCGCGATCGACGCGAATGATGTGAAAGCCGAACGGTGACTCGACCACTGGGCTCAGCACACCAGGCGCCAACGAAAACATCCACCGGTCGAACGCCGGGACCATCTTTCCGCGACGATTCCACCCGAGGTCGCCGCCATTGTCCTTGCTGCCCGGATCCTGCGACTCACGCTTCGCGAGCTTTTCGAAATCGCCACCGGACTTGAGCTCAGCGAGCAGCGACTCGGCCTTGACGCGCGCGAATTCCTTGGCGGCTGGTGATGGCTTGGGCGGGATGATGATCTGCCGCCACGTGACTGCGGCTTCGCGCTTCGGCATGGAGGCCTTGGTGCGCTCGTACGCCTCTGCCACTTCGGCGTCGGTGATGTTGGCCTGCGTCATCTTGCCGTCTTCACGCAGCTTCTTGATGGTGCGCGTGATGGTCTCGTTCCGCTTGATACCGTCAGCGAGAAACTTCTTGTACTCCTCTGGCGTGCCGTAGCCTGCCTTGGAGAGTTCGGAACGGAACTCAGCGTCACTGCCGAACTTTTTCCGGACGTCCTTGAACTGCTTGTCCACCGTGCTGTTCACGTCGACATCCGGGATTTCGACCTTGAGCTCCTTGCCCTTTTGCAGGAGCAATTCCTCGTCGACAAGTTCATTCGCGACGCTGAGGGCAAAGGCACGAAACGCCACGGTGTCCGTGGGGAACGTTACACCGTCGGCGCGCTTCTGAATGAGGCGCTCCTGGAGGTTCGATTGCGTGATGATCGCGTCGCCGACGACGGCAACCACGCGATCGAGCGGCAGCGTGACGGGCTTGGTGCCCGCGGGCTGCAGGGCCGGCGTGGCGGTCGTCGTCGCGGGCACCTGCGCGCGAAGGGCGGCTGGGGCGGCAGCGACAATCGCTGCGGCGGTCAGAGCGAGTCGGAGATGCATAATCTCAAATACACGCGGCCCGGCCATGAAGGTCCGGGCCGCTCGTTGGCGCGTGGGATTGCCCCACCCGCTCGTTCTCTACGTCCTTACGGCTTCTTGGGCACCGGAGCGGCACCAGAAGGTTTGTTCGCACCCGCAGCCGGCGGTGCGCCAGGCAGCGGAACTTCGGATTTCGGTGCGGCTGCGGCACGTGCAGAGTCGGTCGCGGCGCGAAGCGTGGCCGCGCGCTCCAACGCGCGATCGATGCCAGCGGCGTTCACCTTGGCGTCAAACTTGTCCATGAGCACGATCTGCAGCGGAGACGGAATCGGCAGCGGCTGAATCTCGCCTGCCATGACGCGATCGAGGAACTTCTCCACGCGCGCCGCCGCGATCTTCTCGCGATCAGCCGGTGTCTTCCCGCTGTCTGCCAGCGCCTTGGGATCGACGCCGAGCGCCGCCCAGCTCTGCACGACGGCCTGAAGGAAGTCACGCTGCAGACCGGACAGCTCTTCCGGCGTCACGACGATCTTGGCGCTATCAGCACGCTTCAGGAGCACCTCACGCTGCGCCATGTTCGTGACGTATTGATTGACCAGCGAATCCGGCGCGCCCTGGATCTGCTGCACCAGTCGACCACTTTGCGGCGAAGCGAGCAGAACGAGCGCCAAGCGGCCACCCGTGACCTCGCCGCCCTTGTACGTGGCGACGACGTTCTTGTTCGCGCGGCCCGAAATGGGGTCCTTCGCGATCTCCTTCATCGTCGTGGCGGCATCGCTCTTCAGCTTGATGTCGGCACTCTTCTGGACTTCAGCGATGTACGTGCTCTCCGCGACCTGACGGGTGCGCCCGCTCGATTGTGCGAGATATTCCGTCTTGGCCTTATCCCATGTGTTGCGCTGAATGATGTGGAAGCCGAACTGCGTTTCCACGAGTGGGGAGATCTGGCCGGGCGCGAGCTTGGTCAGCGCGTCGCCAAACGGCTTGACCATCCCCCCAGCGGGGAACACGCCAAGTTCGCCGCCGTTCTTCCGCTGTACGTTGCCCGGATCCTGACTGTACTTGTTGGCCATCTCGGCGAAATTCGCCGTGGTGAGCGTCGCGCGGATGCCCTCGGCCTTCTTGCGCACCGTCTCTTTTATGACGGGTGAGGAGCCCTGCGGCACCTCGAAGAGAATGTGGCGGGCCGAATAGAGGCCGCCCTTCGCCGCGAGATAGGATGCTTCGGAACCGGAGTCGGCCGGCAGCTTCGCGGCGACAGATTCCATGAAGCGCCCAAGCTTGGCATTTTCGAGCATGGCCGACGCAGACGCTTCGATGGCCTTGGAATCCTTGAGCGAATCGCCGCGAGCCGCGGCAACGCCGAGCAACTGGTACGGCACCCAGAGATCGCGCGCGATGAGCAGCGCGACGTCGCGGTTGAGCGGAATCTGCATCTTGGCCTTGCCGAGCAGGTCACCCAAGCGGGTGACTGAGAGCTGCTGGGAGGCGGCGGACGCAACGACGTCCGTATGAGCCGAGAAGGCCTCGCGAAGCCCATCACAGGCGGCGAGTGTCGTCGCACTCAGGGCAAGAACGAGGAGCGAAGCAGGTTTCATGGGAAAAGCTGTCGTCGGGAAGAATGAAGCGAGCGTTAAACCACCGCACGCAGTG
>JBDTMO010000567.1:0-4093 GCA_039934235.1 bacterium
TTTCGACGAATGCGTCAGATGCGATGCATCGAACGGTGATACGTCCACCGTCCGTAAACTTCACCGCATTCGACAACAAGTTCACCATGATCTGCTCGGTCTTATCGCGATCGGCATACACGCAGGCGGAGTCGCCACAAGCCTCGAACACGTAGTCGATGCCCTTCTTTCTCAATCGAGGGGAGACAAACGACTCGAGGCTGTTGAGCAATGTGTCCACGCGCACATCGGTCAGGTGGTAGTCCTGTCGACCGGACTCCAGCTTCGCGAAGTCGAGCACATCGTCGATGAGGCGAAGCAACATCTCCTGGTTGCGCTTGATGCGATCGAGGTCGGCGCGCTGCGCCTCAGTGATCGAGCCGTGGAGACCCAGCGTGAGAAGATCGACATAGCCTGCGATGGCGTTCAACGGCGTGCGCAGCTCGTGACTCATCACGGCAAGAAACTGGCTCTTGGAGCGATTGGCGTCCTCCGCGGCGCGTTGCGCCTCATACGCCTCCGCGACTGTCCTGGCCAACTCGTCGTTCGCGGTTTCCAGTTCCTCTTGCAATGACTGGCCTTCTTCAATCTGCTGCTCGAGCTCAGCCGCTTGCTGCTGAAGCAGCAGACTCTGCTCATGCTCGACTCGCTGAAGCCGCTTTGTCTCTGTGGTATCGCGCGCAATCTTCGCCGCGCCAACGATGGTGCCGTCAGTGCCTCGGATGGGCGAGACACTTAGCGAGACGTCCACGTACCTCCCGTCCTTTGTCACCCTGGTGGTTTCGAAGTGGTCCACGCGTTCGCCGCGCGTGAGGCGCGCGATAATGACAGACTCTTCGTCTCGGAGCGCCTCCGGCAGAAGCATCAGGATGGACTGGCCGATTGCCTCTTCGGCCGAGTAGCCAAACAGTCGCGTCGCGCCTGAATTCCAGCTCCTGATTATGCCATCGAGCGTCTTGCCGATAATCGCGTCGTCGGACGATTCCACGATGGCGGACAGCCACGCCGCCGCATTCAGCATCCACATTCCATCAGGTGAATCGGCAGGCGACATCGGTGAGTAATCGGTGAGGGAGCGTGAGCGAGATTCGCGTCGACAAGACCTCCAGAATGATGGGGCACTGGGGCGACTCAATGGAAGCGGCAGAGTCTGGCGCGACACAGCGCGGCTGTCTCAAAGGCAGCACACGCCGTTAATTACAGGGTGCCCACCACTCCGAGATGATCGCGTGACGACAACACCTGCGACTTCCACTGATACGTACTCGACGCAGACCGCCGAGCAGCCGGCAAACGCGCCACATCTTGCGAACCCGGATCTCTATCCGTCGTTCACCAAGGGCGTCTTCCTGGGCGAGCTTCGCGAAGACCTCGTCTTTCCCTTCCCCGCGCTCGCGGCGGAGGAGAAGGAACAGCTAGGCCTGATCCTCGACGCATTTCATGCATGGGCAGCAGACAACGTTGACACGAAGCAGCTCGACCACGACGGCAAGTTTCCGGAGTCGGTGCGCAAGGGAATGGGCGAGCTGGGCCTCATGGGGCTCAACATTCCCGAGGAATACGGCGGCTACGGTGCGTCGGCGAGAGTGTTCAGCCGAATGTTCGGCGCGGTCGGTGAAGTTGATCCGGCCCTGTGCGTCTACTTCGGCGCACACCAGTCCATTGGCTGCAAGGGCATCACGCTCTTCGGCACTGACGACCAGAAGCAGCGGTGGCTTCCGGGCTGCGCCGCCGGCACTACGGTGGCCGCGTTCTGTCTCACAGAACCGGGCTCGGGCTCCGACGCGCAAGCCATGACGACGAGTGCGACGCCCAGCGCAGATGGTTCGTACTATACGCTGACTGGGACCAAGATCTGGATATCGAACGCGGGTTACGCGGGGCTCTTCACCGTGTTCGCCAAGGTCCCGGTAACACAACCCGACGGCACGACAAGGCAGCGCGTCACGGCATTCATCGTCGACGCCAAGGCGCCGGGCATCACGCTCGGCAAGCCGGAAGAAAAGATGGGCATCAAGGCGAGCGATACGCGCACAGTCACTTTCGAAAACGTAAAAGTGCCCGCAGTAGACCGGCTCGGTGAAGTTGGTCAGGGCTTCAAGTTCGCGCTCGAGATACTCAATTCGGGGCGGCTCGGCCTGGCGGCGGGTTCCGCGCGCGGCGCGCGGCGCATCATGCACGAGGCGCTCGTGTACGCCAAGCAGCGCGAGCAGTTCGGGAAGCCCATCGGCTCGTTCGAGATGATTCAGCAGAAGTTCGCGATCAATGCCGCCGAGACGTACGCCGCTGATTCGGCGTGGATGCTGACGGCGGGCATGGTCGATCGCGGCGGAATCGACTATTCGCTCGAGACGGCCGCATGCAAGATCTTCGCAAGCGAGTTGGCGTATCGCGCAGCCAACGACGCGCTGCAGATCGCCGGTGGGATTGGATACTCGAAGGAGTATCCGTACGAGCAGGCCGTGCGCGATTCCCGTATCAACCTGATCTTCGAGGGCACGAACGAGATTCTGCGCGCGCTGATTGCCTTGATGGCGCTCCAGCAGCCCGGCGAGCGGCTCAAGGCGCTCGGCAAGGCATTCAGGGATCCGCTTCACTCGCTCGGTGCAATCGGGTCATTCGTCGCCGGACGCGCGAAGCGGCAGATTGTCAGGCCCATTTTCAGCAAGGTGCATGACGCGCTCTTCGAAGAAGCGAACGCGGTGGCGACGATGGTCCACTCGCTCGCTCTGGCCGTGGAAGGCGTGCTGCTGAAGCACGGGAAGGACGTGATCCAGAAGCAGTTCCTGCAGCTTCGTCTCGCCAACGCGGCGATCGACATCTTCGTGGCGACGGCGGTGCTCTCGCGAACGACGTGGGAGATCGAACGCCTTGGCAGCGTGGAGGCCGCGGCCGCCGAGCTGGATTGTGCACGCGTCTTCATCCCGGCGGCGATGCGCCGAGCTCGGCGTAACCTTCGCGCGCTACGAAATAATCAGGACGCGCGGCTCAGTACGATTGCCGCTCGCGCGCTCGAGAGCGGAGTGCTGGCTCCGGAGACGCCGTCAGACAGGTGAACGGTGAACGGTGAACGGTGAACGGTGAACGGTGCAGATCCTTCGACTCGCTACGCTCGCTCAGGATGACAAGGGTCGTTCACCGTTCACCGTTCACCGTTCACCGTTCACCCACTCCCCGGGGGTGGCGGTGCGGCCAACATAGAAGTCGCCAAACTCCGCGTACTCCGCGCTGACTTCATCGAACCGCATGTCCGTAACGATCTTCTTGAATGAGAGCGGATCGTCCGCGAAGAGCGTGACGCCCCACTCCCACGCATCAAGACCGATCGCGCCACTGATGACCTGGCTCACCCGACCCGCATAGCCACGTCCGGTCATGCCGTGCGCCATCATGAGCCGGCTGCGTTCTTCGAGCGAGAGCGCATACCAATTCTGCCCCACCACTCGGCGCTTCGACATGGGGTAGAAGCACACATATGGCATTTCCGGCGGTTGCTGCGGAAAGAGCCGGCGCTGCACGTGCGGACTCGCACGCTCCTTCTCGACCCGTGCTGCCATGGCCACGCGATGCTCCTCGTCGCCCACGGCACCGCCACGCGCGGCGGCCTCCTGCGCGAGCGTCGCACTCGCGTGATACAGTCCCGCTTCGGTGACGCTGAGAAATGTGTAGACGACATCCATCGCGTCGAACAGGGTCAGCGACGCAACGGCACGTTGCGCGACGGCAATGTCGTCGAGCGTTGGACGGAAGTGCACCAGCATCACATCAGCACGCGATCCGATGAGTGGCACAACAGCGCTCCATCCGCCGACCGACGGCGTCGCGAGCGCGGTGAGCTCGCGTTCCGCTTCCGCACGCGAGTCAGCCGTGAGCCCTCGCACTGCAGCGCGATTCCACTTGAATACCTGGTGAAAGACATACCAGCCTTCGGTTGTCTCGGGCGGATGAGCACGGGGGCGCGATGGGTCAGTCATGCGTGAAAGATGGCGCGCGACACTTCGCGATCCAAGCGCCCTCTCGTGTGCGCGAGCACGCGATGCTATTGTCTCCGGCATGACTCGACTCCTCACGATGGTCACGCCGCTCATCGCCTTCGCCGCGCTGCAGGCACAGG
>JBDTMO010000568.1:0-4091 GCA_039934235.1 bacterium
CCACTGCATCGGGGTGCGCAGTCGCTCGTCTGGCTTGGCGCCGAGCATGCCGATCTCGTCGCCGTAGTAGAGGAATGGCATGCCGGGAAGCGTGAGCAGGATGAACGACGCCATGCGTGCCCGCGCCATGTCGCCACCGAGCTCGGTGCGCGTTCGCGGTTGATCGTGGTTGCGGACGAAGGGCGACCACCGATCGCGCGGGAGCAGTTCCTGAAGGCGAAGGATCGGCGGCAACAGGCCCTTTGCCGTTCCAGTGCGCACGGCGCTGACGATGCTGTCCGCAACCTCGAACGCAAAATACGAATCGAGTTGGTCGGGATAATAGCTGGGCAGGATGCTATTGCTGTCGCTCATTTCACCGACGGTGTACACATCGCGCTTTACCGTGCGCAGATACTTCTCGTATTCGCGGAGCACAGTGTGCGTGCCCGCAGTGTGCATGATGCGGCCGGGCTCCTCGACGAGATACGACACGGCGTCGAGGCGGAATCCGTCGACGCCCATGCTCTTCAGCCAGAATCGCGCGACCTTCTTCGCTTCCGCCAGCACTGGTGGATGCGTGTAGTCGAGGTCGGGCATCCCGCTCCAGAAAAAGCCATAGTACCACTCGTCGCGGAGGGGGCTCTTGTGCCAGTTGCTCTGGCCCCATGGGTTCAATTCCGACGGCTTGGTGGACGACCAGCGGAACCACGGCCGGTACGGCGACGCCGTGTCTTTAAGCGCCTGTTGAAAGAACGGATGCTCGCTCGACGCGTGATTGAGCACCATGTCGACGAGCACCTTGATACCGCGCCGATGCGCTTCGACCACGAGGCGCTTGAAGTCGTCATTCGTGCCGTAGTCTCGCTCGACGCGATAGTAGTCCATCACGTCGTACCCGTGGTAGCTCGGCGATTCCGCCACGGGCATGAGCCAGATGCAACGCGCACCAAGCGAATGTGTGCTGTGCGGATTGCCATCGTTGATGTAGTCGAGCTTGGCGATAAGTCCTTTCAAGTCGCCAATGCCGTCGCCGTCACTGTCGTAGAAGGACCGCACGAATATTTCGTAGCACGTCGCGCCACGCGTCCAGGCCACGGCCGGTTGTGCGAACGACTGCGCCGACAACGTGAGCATGGCGACCACGACGCCAATACCGCGAGCCATCCTGCGAACCGCAGACATGTTCGTCATGCGGCAAGCGTAGCTCTGTCGAACGCTCGCGTCCAATCGCAAATTGTGGCGTCGCGTCTCGACCGATCGCGCTCGTCGTTCGCGTCACGTCTGCCCGCCGCCATCAATCCCGGAGGAACATGAGCCAACGGCCACGTCTCAGCCCAGTCGGGTTGTTCAACATGAGCTTCGGATTTCTCGGCATTCAGTTTGGCTGGGGTCTACAGCTCGCCAATATGTCCGCCGTGTACGAACGCCTTGGGGCGCGGCCGGACCAGGTACCGCTGCTGTGGCTGGCGGCTCCGGTGACAGGCCTCCTCGTGCAGCCGATCATTGGCGCCCTTAGCGATCGCACGTGGGGCCGCCTTGGGCGGCGGCGACCGTACTTCCTGACGGGCGCCATTCTCGCTTCCATCGCTCTCTTCTTCATGCCTACATCGAGCAGCCTTTGGATGGCGGCGACGCTCCTCTGGGTGCTGGATGCCTCGATCAACGTCTCGATGGAGCCGTTTCGCGCCTTCGTCGCCGACAAGCTCGACACGACGCAACGAACAACGGGCTTCGTGGTCCAGTCGCTGTTCATCGGAATCGGTGCCAGCCTGGCCAATGCACTTCCGTTGCTGCTTCGCACCATGGGCGTAAGCGGCAACACCCCGAGCGGCATTCCACTGACGGTGAAGTACTCGTTCCAGTTTGGCGCCGTGGTGTTCCTGCTCGCTGTGCTGTGGACCGTTGTCACCACGTCCGAATATCCTCCGGAAGACATGGCCGCCTTCGAGCGTGCAAAGCTCGAGCGTCCCGGCATTGGCCACTTGCTCGGCGAGATCGCCACGTCGATTCGGGAAATGCCGGTCACCATGCGGCAGCTTGGTGTGGTTCAGCTGCTTACGTGGCTCGGCCTGTTCTGCATGTGGCTGTTCTTCGTGCCCGCGACCGCGCGCCATGTGTTTGGAGCCACTGATCCGCAGTCGGAGTTGTATACGCAAGGCATGGAGTGGGGTGGCTTCACCTTCGCGTTCTACTCCATCACCTGCTTCATCGTCGCGCTGGCGCTACCGAAGATCGCGGCGCGCACCAGTCGCAAGTTCGTGCACGCCGCGGCGCTGGCGTGCGGAGCGGCGGGCCTGCTGTCTGTCTACGTGATTCACGACAAGTATCTGCTCTTGCTGTCGATGGTTGGCGTGGGCATCGCGTGGGCGTCGATCCTCTCGATGCCATACGCCATCCTGTCTACCGCGCTCCCAGCCAACCGGATGGGAGTGTACATGGGTGTCTTCAATTTTTTCATCGTGATTCCAGAGATCGTTGCCTCACTCGGATTCGGTCCGTTGTCCCGGGCATTGTTCGGGGAAGGGAACCCAAATGCGCCGGTGTACTTCGTCATGATGGGCGGCGTCTGCCTCCTCGCGGCGAGCGCATGCGTGATGCGAGTGCGCGATGTCGGCGAGCCAGCGGTGCATGGCGAGACGGCGGCCGGTCACGATCCGGCGCTCAGTCGAGCATGATGGCGTGAGACGGTCGAGTCTGCGCCCGAATGCCGTTTACCCGATGCCGTCACAATGCAGGTCCAGATTGTGACTTCGCGCCCGGAAATTCGTCCGCCCCTCTTGCGCCGATAGTCCAGTTTGCTTTCGTTTGCCGACCGAAGTATTGCCGTCTTTTTGCGACGCCGCGATGAACCGGCGTTCAATCCTCACCGCCGCACGATGGAGGGATGGATGTTTCGAAATCGGCCCATGCTCACAGTTGCAGCGCTCGCCATCGCCGGAATGGCAGGCCAGGCCACGGCGCAAGGTTCGGCGCTGAACACCGGCACAAAGGCCGCGTCGTTGCTACGAACTGATCAGCCGAACCGCCCGCCAGCCAACGGCACGACCGGCGATCCCTCACTGATTGTCGACTTCAATTCGGTCGTCAACGGGATCAACGCGAACGGTATCGGCTATCTCACGACGCCGGTTCCCGGCGCTCCAGGTTTCGCGTTTTTCTGTACGGCTTCGCGGATTGGCCTGCGCACGCTCATCACCGCGGCGCACTGCGTCACTGACGAAACGAACGGAAGCTTGCTGTCCACAACGGGGTCGACGGCGATCACCGTGTTCGGCCCTGGTAGCACCACCGCAACACCAAATCGCGTCACGCTGCAGTCATCATCGGTGGTCGTCCGGCCCGAGTGGCGCGGCTTCGACGTCGAAGCCACGGCCTTCGACGGCAGGTTGGGTTACGATGTTGCCCTCATCAACTACGACTTCGATCTGCCGAGCTGGATGACGACCTACAGCTTGTACACCCAGGATCCGTTCTTCCAGAACTCGACGCACATCGGTGACGGCACGTACGGCAACGGAACGCAAGGTGGCGTCGGATTCGACGCGCTTCGTCGCTGGGGTGAGAATCGCGTCGACTACTTCGATCCGAGCTTCACCACATCCGACTGGAACATCCTCTATACCGATTTCGATGACGGCACGGTGCAGCACGATGCGTTCTGTTATGTCGGCCTGGTCTTCTGCGACACCGGCCGTGGACAGACCGAGTCGGGAACAGCACCCGGAGATTCTGGCGGACCACTGTTCGTTGGAAACCAGCTCGCCGGTGTCACATCGTTCGGCACGTATTTCTGCTTGAACCGCTCATGCACACAGACGTCTCTCGCAGACAACAACGTCACGGATGGCTACGGATCCGTCCAGGGATTCGCGGGCGTTTGGGGCAATGAGCAATTCATCGAAGACGAGGTTGCCGCTGCAACGGCCACTCCTGAACCAGCGAGTATCGTGCTGATGCTCACGGGGCTGGCCGCCGTAGGTGGCGTGGCGCGTCGTCGCCGTTCGCGCTGAGTTGATCGCCTAAGGCTTGTTCGTACCAACTTTAGAGGGGACCGGGTGCCGATAGGCATCCGGTCCCTTTCTCGTACTAAATACGTCGAGCGGCTTGCG
>JBDTMO010000569.1:0-4083 GCA_039934235.1 bacterium
GCACCCTCGGCTTCGAGGGCGTGAGTTTCACGCACGCCACCGCCGCACAGGCCGCGCTGTCCGACGTGTCATTCGACGTACAGCGTGGTCACACGATCGCATTCGTCGGACCATCCGGCGCGGGCAAGACCACGCTCGTGAAGCTTCTCGTCGGCCTGTACCGGCCGAGTCACGGTCGCATTTTGTACAATGGTGTATCGAGCGAACGGGTGGACCTCGATAAATTCCGCGAGCGCATCGGCTTCGTCACGCAGGATGCACAGCTGTTCAGCGGCACCATTCGCGAAAACCTCCTGTTTGTGCGTCCGGACGCCACGGATGAGCAATGCCTCGATGTGCTGCGGAGAGCGGCGGCGAACTCGA
Organism: bacterium; assembly: GCA_039934235.1. Lineage (GTDB taxonomy): Bacteria > Gemmatimonadota > Gemmatimonadetes > Gemmatimonadales > Gemmatimonadaceae > AG11. The sequence goes on from JBDTMO010000569.1 coordinate 364, forward strand.
TGCTGACACGTGCCGATCAAGGTCTCGACACCGTCATCGGCGAGGGGGGCATGAAGATCTCCGGTGGCGAAAAGCAGCGTCTCTCGATTGCGCGCGCGCTCCTTCGCGAGCCGCAGCTTCTCGTGTTCGACGAAGCGACGAGTTCGCTCGATTCGCTCACCGAGGAAGAGATCAGCCGAACGATGCGAGATGTCGCTGAGGGAGCAGACGTGATCACCGTGCTGATCGCGCACCGGCTGAGCACTGTCCTGCATGCGGACCGCATTTTCGTCCTCGAACGCGGCCGCGTGATCGAGGAGGGAAAGCACGACGACCTGCTCGCCAGAAAGGGTTTGTACTATGCGATGTGGAGGCAGCAGGTGGGCGAGCGCCGGACCTCTTCGGCCGGTCCGGTAGTGACGGGCGCCGTTTCATCGCTCGCGGTCGCCGGAGACTGATCGGACTTCGGGGCGAACCGGACTATTCGCCTTGAACTACGCGCCAAGCTGCCCGAATGGGTTGCTTGGCGCGTGTCGTATGACAAGAAACGCGACAGCTTGGGTGGTGCGGATGACCTGCACAGGCGTGGCAATTTGAGCCATCTGTTGCGGTCCGCCGCAGTTTTTGTGTCAGTCCACAAGCGAGCTCAACTTCAAGTCGTTACCTGATATGGCCTTAGATATCGGGCGTAAGTGGCATGATGCTCGCGAATCTGACTCGAATATGAACGGACTTGTCCCTCAGGAAGACATATCGGTCACGTTGTCCGAACGGCATCATTTCGGATCGCGTGGCGACGCTACGTCATCAAGCGACGATCGCAGGGAGTTCGCAGCCGCGGATGTGCTGCGGTCCCAGTCAGCGTCGCGTGTGAGCGCTGCTATTGTCGTTGCCGTGTTGCAGCTCGGGCTCCTGCATCGAGTGAGCGGGTCGGCAGCGATGGACCGCACCATGCTGGGTGTGGTCGGGGTGGTCGCGACCTACATGCTGCTGGTCGGGGCCATCCACGCAATCATCAAGCGTCGGGGTCGGGCCTCAGCGCTACTCGTGAGCGTCGCGCTCTTCACCGACCTGTTGTATGTCTTTGGCCTCACTGTCGCCGCCACGACGCCTGAGCACTACGAACGTGCGCTGTTCGGGACGGTCGTCGTCGTCCACGTCGCGAATTTCTTTTTCGGGCGACGCCAATCATGGCGCGTCGTCCAGGCGGGTATTGGCGGATATCTGCTCCTCATCACGTCGGCAGTCGCGCGTGGCCTGCACGTCGATGTTGCCGAGGAGGTGTGGACGCTTTCGATGTGCGTGGCGGGCGTGGTATTGATCATCGTGCAGGCCGGCGATGTCCGTCGACGCCTCAAGACGATCGTGCGACTCTTCGAGCACGCGGAGCTTGGAGATTTCTCACGCGAGTACGACGTGGCGGCGGATGGTCGTCCCGACGCGATCACACGGGTGGGGCTCGCCTACAATGGCGTTCGCGCGCAATTGGCGAGCATGGTGCTCACCGATCCACTGACTGGCTGTCTCAATCGTCGCGGCTTTGATCAGGCGCTCACGCGCGAAGTCGGTCGCGCGACGCGCGCTGGAAGCGAGTTCGCATTGCTCGCCATCGACCTCGACCACTTCAAGCAGGTCAACGACACGTACGGTCACCTCGCCGGAGACGTCGTGCTGCGCGCCGTCGGCACGCTGCTGGTCAAGGCCGGCCGCGCCGGCGACGTCGTGGCCCGTGTCGGCGGCGAAGAGTTCGCGATCCTCCTCGCCGAAACCGGCTCGGCGGGCGCGCATCTCTTTGCAACGCGCCTGTGTGAATTGATTCGCGAGTTCTCGTTCGAGCTTGGAACGCACGTCGGCTCGGTCACGATCACGACCAGCATTGGTGTCGCGGTCGGATCGCCACGCGGTGTGCCCAATTTTGCGGAGTTGCTCTGGTCGCGTGCCGACGATGCGCTGTACGACGCCAAGCGCGCTGGCCGCGATTCGGTGCGCGCGTGGAGCACGATCACTCGCCGCTCCGGCGACTACGCGACGATCCGCCTCGTGCCTGCCGGCGAGGCGTCGGTCATTCCTTGAGCAGGCATGACTGAAGTTTGCCAAGACCTACAGTTGCGGTTGTATTTGTCGCCTAGCGACAGAGAGAATCAAGGGCATCATCACATGCGGCAAGGCAACGCTCCAATCCCGCAAGCGTGTGGTCGCCCATGTGGCCGATACGCACCGTCGTCTCCTTGTTCTAGCCGTAACCGCTCCCGATCGTAAACCCGCGCTCGGACACCGCGCGCAACACAGCCGACGCCGGGAGCGACGCGGGCAACTCGACGCTCGTCACCGAGGGCGAACGATGTCCCGCTCCCGCAAGCACACGGAACGCAGTGCCGTGACGCTCAGCGAGCGCATCCACCCACGCGTACGTTCGCCGCGCCATCGCCGCATGGCGAGCCCATCGCGCCGGCATCGTCTCCTCGACGATCGCGCCAAGTTGCACGTCTGCCGCGAAGAAAAGCGGAATGGCCGGCGTGTTCGGTGTCTGATTCTTCACGGCATACGCATCGAACTCGACAAGGTCAAAATACAATCCGCGCCCTGATTGCCTCTTTGCGCTGTCGATGAACGCACGCGATGCGACAGCGAACGCAAGACCAGGCGGCATGGCAAGCGCCTTCTGCGATCCCGTCAACGCAAAGTCGAGATCCCATGCGTCGAACCGCAATTCCGCGCCGCCAACTCCGGTCACCGAGTCCACCAGGCACACCGCACCATGTTGCCGCGCGAGACGCGTTACAGCGCCCACATCGGTGAGCGCACCCGTCGACGTCTCCGAATGCACAACCGTTACCGCGGAATACCGCGTCGCACGCAACCGCTCGGAGAGTTGATCCAGGTCCACCACCTGTCCCCACGGCACGTCGAGTTCCTCACCCTCGCGCGAACACGCCCGCACGATCGCGGCAAAGCGCGCCGAGAAGGCGCCGTTGATGATGGAAAGAATGCGACCCTCGGGCGCGCAGCGAACTCCCGCCTCCATCAATCCAGTCGCCGACGAGCTGCTGATGTAAACCGGTCGCGCAGTGCCAAAGACGCGCTGCAATGCTGCCTGGAGTCGCGCATACAGCGCCTCGAACACTGGCCCACGATGCGGCACCATCGGTTTCGTCATCGCGCGCAACACCTCAGGCCGCACCTCCGTGGGACCAGGAAAGAAGAAGGTGCCATCCGTCAGCAGCGGCAGCGTCATGCGCGCACCAACTCCACGAGTTGATCGAACGATTCGATGACACGATCAGCCGCGGCGACGACGCTCTCGCGACGCACGAACCCGGTGAATGCCGCGAACGCATCCACGGCGGGACGCATTGCCAGATCAGTGGCTCCATCACCGACGGCAAGGACGCGTGCCGGCAATGCGAGCGAGACGGCAACCCCGCGCTTCCCGCCCGCCGTCGCAAGCGGCGACGCCGTGTCGAAGCCGGCATACGTTCCGTCGTCGTGGAACTGCACAGACACCGCGTTTACGTCCTCATCAGCAATGCCCAGAAATTGTGCAACAGGAAGGATGGCTTCACGAATGCCGCCACTCACCATCACGACGCGCATCCCCGCTAAGCGCATACGCGCAATCGCGCCTTCCGCGCCCGGCGCAATCGACGCCACGTACGCCTGCGCAAGCGCCGCGACGTCATCGCGACCGGGACGGACGAGCCCGAGTCGCTCGCCATAGACCGCCTCGAGAGCGATCTCCCC
>JBDTMO010000570.1:0-4082 GCA_039934235.1 bacterium
CTCATCTACTACCTGAACTTCAAGTACGGTGCGTCGCAGAGCCCTGATCTCAGTGGCGTGAACCGCGAGGTGCGCGACCGAGACTACTTCTACCTCTGGAGCTTCTCGTCGTGGGGCGTGTGGGCCGCTCTCGGCCTCGTGGCGGTGTGGGATTCCATCGCATCGCTCGTGGCGCGCGAGACGGTTACCGAAGGACGCGAGACGTATGAGCGTCCGACGCGCCAGTCGCTGATGATGACGTCGCCGATTCTGTTGCTCGCGATCATTCCGCTGTTCACTAACTGGACGACCGCATCGCGTGCGGGCCAGACGGATACGGCGGACTTCGCGAAGGATTTGCTGAACTCCGTTGAGCCGTACGGTGTGCTCGTCACCGTCGGCGACAATGACACCTTCCCGCTCTGGTATGCGCAGGAAGTCGAGCACGTGCGGCAAGACGTCGTCGTCGCCAACACCTCGCTCCTCAACACCGATTGGTACACGCGACAGTTGCTCCGTCGCCCTGTGTACGAGTACGACAAGGCCGCCGGACCGGCGATCTATCGTAACGGCACGTGGAAAAAGCCTGTTGGTCCGCCGCTGCACATGTCACAAGCGCAAGGCGATTCTGTACCGGCATACGTGCAGCTGGACCGCCCGATGACCTTTCAGGGCGGTCCAATCAAGGCGACGATTGACCCGCAGCATCTGTCGATTCCTGGGGTGCTTCAGCGCGCCGATATCTTCGTGCTCCGCATGATCGCGGACTCGTGGAACGATCGTCCGTTGTACTTGAGCCGCACGTCGGCAGGCTACGGGAATGAGCTGGGCCTCGGGAGCTATCTGCTGACACAGGGCCTCGCGACGAAAATCTTCATACCGCCCACGGTGCAGTCCAGGGACACGTTGCTCGTGCCCGGCGCTGGTTGGATCGATCTTGGCCGCTCGAAAGCGCTGTGGGATTCGGTCTTCATCGCGCCCAAGTCACTCGCCAATCGTCACGACTGGGTCGATCGTCCGTCCGTTGGCATTCCGTATCTCTACGTCGCCACCGGGTTGATGCTCTCCGAGGTGTTGCAAGCCACCGGCGACACGGCGAAGGCCACGCGGGTGATGTCGCAAGCGCGTGACATCGCGAAGGGCGTAAAATTGAACGACCTGTTGGGACAACTGGAGCAAGCCGCACCTGCACCAACGCAGGAGAATCCACTGTTGGCGCCGCCGTCTGACACACAGCGCAAGACGACGGTACCAGCCAAGAAGCCGTAGGGCGGGTGTTCCCCGACTCGATCAGCTCACGATATCGCGTTGAGCGGGAGCTCGGCGGCGACGGCATGTCCACGGTGTACCTCGCCGTGGACATCAAGCACGGACGGCGTGTCGCCGTCAAGATCATGCGCTCGGATCTCGCGCCGGGTTTTGGTGCGCATCGCTTCACGCGCGAGATCGAGCTCACGGCGCGGCTGACCCATCCGAACATCCTGCCGCTCCTCGATTCTGGCGAGCAGGACGGGCATGCGTTCTACGTCATGCCGTTCATCGAAGGCGAATCGTTGCGCGACCTGCTCGCACGTGAGAAGCAGCTCACGATCACACACGCGCTGCAGATTGCGCGCGAAGTCGCAGACGCATTGGCCTACGCGCACAGTCGCGGCGTCGTGCATCGCGATATCAAGCCCGAGAACATCCTGCTCTCTGCCGGACACGCGGTCGTCGCCGACTTCGGTATCGCTCGTGCGACCACTGCGGCAGTCGGCGGGAACATGACGCAGGTCGGCATCGCGATTGGCACCCCGGCGTACATGAGCCCCGAGCAGTCGCTCGGCGAAGATATCGACGGTCGAACCGACATCTATGCGCTTGGATGCGTGCTCTTCGAGATGCTTGCCGGCGAGGTGCCTTTTCGCGCCCCAACGGCCGTTGCGGCGCTCGCGCGCAAGATCGCCGGGCCGGCTCCGGATCTCGGCTCGGTCCGCGAAATTCCGGCGCAGCTCGAGGAGCTTGTCCGGCGTGCCCTCGCGCGCGACGTCACCGATCGCATTCAGAGCGCCGAGGAAATGCTCGAGGGGCTTGAAGCCGCGCGCGCGGGCGGTCCTGCCGTCGAACGCACGCCCGACGCGCCGGCCAACGCGATTGCTGTCCTCGCGTTCGTCAGCATGAGCGCGAACACCGACGACCAGTATCTCGGCGACGGCATCAGCGAAGAGCTCATGCATGCTCTGACGCGCCTCGGCGGCCTGCGCATCGTGGCGCGCACCTCGGCGTTCGCATTCCGGAAGAGCAATCTCGACGTGAGTGAGATTGGTCGCCGGCTCAAGGTGCGGCGTGTCGTTGAGGGAAGCGTGCGTCGCTCTGGCAGTCGGCTGCGCGTCAATGCAAAGCTCATCGATGCGGTGAGCGCGTTCGAGATCTGGTCGGAGCGCTTCGATCGCGACATCGTCGACCTGTTCGACATTGAAGACGAGATCTCGGGCGCCATTGCGCACTCGCTCAAGGATCTGCTCCTCGCGGAAAACGGCCAGCATCTCAGAACGAACATTCCCGCGAAGGCCGCACCGACAACCAACCTCGTTGCGTACGAGCACTACCTGAAGGGACGTCACTTCTGGTCGCAGCGCTCGGAGCCGGCATTGCGACAGAGCGCGGACGAGTTGCGTAGCGCGCTCGAAGCGGATCCGAATTTCGCGCTCGCCTACGCCGCGCTCGCCGATACGCTCGTCACGATGGGCCTGTACGGAATGGCGGCGCCGTCGGCGGTGATGCCACTCGCTCGTGACGCCGCGGAGCACGCGCTCACGCTCGACGCCGGACTCGCCGAGGCGATCACTGCGCAGGCGTGCGTTCGCGCCATTCACGATTGGGATTGGAGCGCCGCGGAGCAGGATTTCGCGCGCGCCATCGCGGCGAACCCGCAGTATCCAACCGCGCATCAGTGGTACGCCATGCATTGCCTCGTTCCGCGCGGGCGCTTCGCCGAAGCACGTACGGCGCTCGAGCGCGCGAAAGATCTCGACCCGCTCTCGCTCTCGATCACGGTGAGCATTGCCGCGGTGGACTATTACGAGCGGCGCTACGCCAATGCCATCGAATCCAGCCGCAACGTGATTCGGCTCGATCCGGGCTTTGCGATGGGCTACTACTTCCTTGGCCTCGCGCTGCAGCAAGACGGGCGCGCGGAAGAGGCCGTGCAAGCGCTTGATAGCGCGGCCGTGTTGTCGGGTACAGGCGAAATCCTGGCGGCGCTCGCCAGTGCTCTGGCGAGTGCGGGCGAACTCTCTCGGGCGCGTGCGATTCTCGCGCAACTTTCCGAACGCGCCACGGAGCACTACGAGTCGCCCGTGCTTCTTGCGATGATCGAAGTGGCGCTCGGCGAACCGCAACGCGCGCTCGCGCACCTCGAGGAAGCGCGGGCGCAACGGTCGGCCGACCTCATGTGGCTCGCCGTGCGCCCGGCTTTCGATCCGCTTCGCGCGGAACCGGATTTTGTCGGGTTGCTCGAATCACTTCGCTTGTCCGCGCCTACATAGCCGGACGTGTTGCGATCGACTCACGAATGAGCGCGAGCACCTGCGTGCGCTCATCACCGTCGATTTCCATGCGCGGGGCTCGCACCGTCGCCGTGCCATGCCCGACTTCTTCCTGCACCAGCTTGATCAGCTGCACGAACTTCGGCACGGTGTCCAGACGCAACAGCGGAAGGAACCAGTCGTAAAGCGCTCGCGCCTCATCGATTTTTCCGTCGCGCGCCAGCTCGTACACGCGCACGGATTCGGCAGGAAACGCATTGACGAGCCCCGCAATCCAGCCGACAGCGCCCATTGGAACGCTCTCGAGGATCATGTCGTCCATTCCGGCGAAGATGTTGAGCCTCGTGCCGAGTCGGGCGCGAACGTGCGTGACGCGACGGACGTCGCCGGAGGATTCCTTGACGGCATGCAGGTTCGCATGCATGTCCGCGAGTTCCGATAGCTGATCAGGCGTGACATCGGTGCCGTAGGCGATCGGGTTGTTGTACAGCATGCACGACAGGTTCGTCGCACCAATCACGGCGCTGTAATGCGCCTTCGTCTCGCGCCAGTCGCCCTTGTAGACATAGGCGGGTA
>JBDTMO010000571.1:0-4081 GCA_039934235.1 bacterium
GTCAGCAGGCGCGTGGCCTTCAGCTCAACGACGATATCACCATCAACGAGAAAGTCCGAACGACTCCGGTGCGCGACTCGACCCTTGTAATACACATCGAGCTGCTGTTCACGCACATGCGGAACACCCCGAAGCTGAAACTCGATTTCGAGTGCGGCAGCATACACGCTCTCTAGAAATCCGTATCCCAGTTCATTGTAGACCTCATAGAAGGCACCGATGATCTGACCGGTGACCCAATCATCGGTTGAGCGCATCGAAGGGTTGGGGGCACGAGATGGAACGATCCACGCTGTCAACCAATAGTCCACGCGCGCGTCGCCCAACGCATCACCAGAAACCCGCAGCGCCGTACCTAAATCGCCTTGAACTCCTCGAACGGCTGTCCGCACGCGCGACACCAGCACACCGCCTTGCACGCCGTCGACCCGAATTCACTCCGCACTTCAGTGTCGTACGACGAACAATACGGACACTGCGCCGAGGGTCGCGCGCGCATGAGCTGGACGAGACCGCCGCCAGAATCAGCCCGAGCGGGCGGAGCGATCCCGTACGCCTTGAGCTTCGCGCGCGCCGACTCGGGAATCCAATCAGTGGTCCACGCCGGCGCATACGTCGTCACCATGCGCACATCGGGAATCCCCGCAGCGCGGATCGCCGCCGTGATGTCCTCTTCGATGACGCGAATGGCCGGGCACCCCGAATACGTCGGCGTCACAGTGACCGTCACAGCGCCCGACGCATCAACCGACACGTCGCGCACAATGCCGAGCTCGCGGACGCTGAGCACCGGCACCTCGGGGTCCATCACCCCATCGAGAATCGCCAGCACCTCGTCGCGCGTCGGATGCGCGCGAGTCACCACGTGGCGCCGGGATGCGACCGCGCGATGATCTGCATCTCAGCCAGCATGTGTCCGAGATGCTCCGTATGCGCACCCGTGCGACCGCCGCGAGAATTGGCCGCGCGCGCGACGTCGTGCGGCAGCGTGAGCGTCGCGCGCTCCGTCACCTCGCGCACGAGCGTTTCCCACTGCGGCTTGAGCGCCGCCAGATCAGGCGCGATGCCCGCTTCGAACATCGCGCGATCGATGTCGTCCGACGCGAACAATTCCGGAGTAAAGCGCCACACATCGTCGACTGCCTTCTGGATTCGACGGTGACTCTCGTCCGTGCCATCGCCGAGCTTGAGCATCCAGTCGCCACTGTGGCGGACGTGATACTTTGCTTCCTTGAGCGACTTGGCTGCAATCGCAGCAAGTGCGTCGTGCGATCCACGCGACAACGCATCCAGCAGCACGACGGCAAATACGTCGAACAGGAACTGGCGCGCAATCGTAAACGCAAAGTCGCCCTTCGGAAGCTCGACCAGCTGGCAATTCCGGAACTCCACGACCTCACGGAAATAGGCCAGCGCGTCTTCGTCGCGTCCCTCCCCTTCGACTTCGCCCGCGAGACGCAAGAACATCGTGGCCTGACCCAGGAGGTCGAGCGCAACGTTCGCCGTCGCGATGTCCTCCTCCAGAATTGGTCCGTGCCCGCACCACTCGCTCAACCGATGCCCGAGCACGAGCCGGTCATCGCCGAGCCGCAAGAGATATTCGAAGAGCGCGTTGGGCGCGGCGCGAGGCGCTGGCACGACAGACGGCGATGTCATACGCCGCGAACGCCGCGAGGCACCTTGTAAAACTGTGGATGACGATATGCCTTGTCCGCGCCTGGATCGAAAAACGGACCATTGTCACCAGGACTCGATGCCGTGATCGCACCCGCAGGCACCACCCACAGCGAGATCACGCCGCCGCGCCGCGCATACACATCACGCGCGTTCTGCAACGCCTGCTCGGCATCCACCGCGTGCAACGATCCTGCATGCTCGTGCGGCGCACCCTGCTCGCTCTGCGTAAACACTTCCCACAACGGCCACTGGCTATCCGGTGCAATTGCGCCAGCCTGCTCTGCAACGGCGTCCTGGTTCGACACGGTGCTCGCCACTTGCTATGCCGCCGCTGACGCTTGCTTCGCGCGCTGCTTGGCCGCGTAGGCGCTTGCTGCCTCGCGCACCCAGGCGCCCTCGTCGTGCGCCTTGTTGCGCGCCTCGAGACGTTCGCGATTGCACGGGCCATTGCCACGCACGACCTGATGGAATTCCTCCCAATCGATTTCCCCGAACTCCCAATTCTCCGTCTCGGCATTGAACTGCATGGCCGGATCCGGCAGCGTGAGATTGACGGCCGTCGCCTGGGGCACAGTCAGGTTCACGAAACGCTGGCGCAGTTCGTCATTCGTCTTCCGCTTCACCTTCCAGCGAATGAGCTCTGCCGTGTTGGGCGAATCGGTATCGCTCGGTCCGAACATCATGAGTGATGGCCACCACCAGCGATCGACCGCATCCTGCACCATCGCCTTCTGTGCCGGCGTACCGTTCGCCAGCGTCGCAACGATTTCGTAGCCCTGCCGCTTGTGAAAATTCTCTTCCTTGCAGACGCGAATCATCGCACGCGCATAGGGCCCGTACGACGCCTTCGCCAGGATGGTCTGGTTCACGATCGCTGCGCCATCCACGAACCAGCCGATGACGCCGATGTCCGCCCACGAAAGCGTCGGATAATTGAAGATGCTCGAATACTTCGCCCTGCCATCCAACAACTGTTGGACTAAATCCGCACGATCGACGCCGAGCGTCTCGGTGCCGCAATAGATGTAGAGTCCGTGACCCGCCTCATCCTGCACCTTGGCGATGAGGGAGATTTTCCTCCGAAGGGACGGCGCGCGCGTGATCCAGTTTCCTTCGGGCAGCATGCCGACAATTTCCGAATGCGCGTGTTGCGACATCATGCGCACGAGCTGCCGGCGATACTTCTCCGGCATCCAATCCTTGGGTTCGATGCTCTCACCGGCGGCGATGCGCGCCTCGAACGCGGCAACGTTCGCCGGATCGTCGGTGGAAGTTGGAGCGGAGCGATTCTGCGTCATGGCAACCGGCTCGAAGTGAATTCCCTTGTCGTGCTGGGCGTCCGAAACGTTGTCGTCCTGAGCAAAGCGATGGACCTGCACTTCACCCATTGAAACAAGCAACCTCGACAGATACCGAATTCGGCGCCAAAATGAAGCGCCACAATGGCTTCCGCGTTACTAAATCTACACCGAATCGAGCACGGCGGACAATCGACTTACGCCCCACCATCTGTGTATCTTCACCATATGCTTACGAGGCCCGCTATCCCTGGGACTACCGTTGCCGGCGGCGACGTATCCGTGACGATTTCTGATGGAATCGGCACCATCACGTTCTCGCACCCCAAGAGCAACTCACTGCCCGCCGCCCTCCTTCAACGACTCGCCGAAGCCGTCACATGGCTCGGCAAGGATCCAGCGGCTCGCGTCATCGTGCTCCGCAGCGATGGCACCGGTCCATTTTGCGCCGGCGCGTCGTTTGACGAATTGATCAGCATCGCGGATGCAGACGCCGGCGCGGAGTTCTTCAGCGGCTTTGCACGTGTGATCCTCGCGATGATCCACGCGCCGAAGTTCGTGGTTGTGCGCGTGCATGGACGCACGACCGGAGGCGGTGTCGGTATCGCGGCCGCCGGCGACTACACATTCGCTGTGCGAACCGCGTCGGCGAAATTGAGTGAGTTGGCCGTCGGCATTGGACCCTTTGTCGTTGGGCCGGTCATCGAGCGACGCATTGGTCACGGCCCCTACGCCGCGATGTCAGTGGACGCCGATTGGCGCGACGCCGAATGGGGCGAACGCCATGGGCTCTATGCCCGCATCTTTGCCGACAATGCGTCGATGGACGCCGCGATCAACGCGCTGGCGGGCACGCTTGCCGCATCAAACCCGGATGCGATGACGGCCATGAAGCGTGTGTTCTGGGCGGGCACCGAGCACTGGGACTCAATGCTCGCCGAGCGCGCGCGGATGTCAGGGACGCTGGTGCTGTCGGAATTCACGCGCGCGGCAATCGCGAAGTTCCGCGCGCGCTGAGACAGCTGTCATCCTGAGCGAGCGCAGCGACCCACTGTCATCCTGAGCGAGCGCAGCGACCCACTGTCATCCTGAGCGAGCGCAGCGAC
>JBDTMO010000572.1:0-4080 GCA_039934235.1 bacterium
GGTGTTGGCGCCGGCCGCGAATCGCGCGCGGCCGAGTGCTCGCCCGTCTCGCGAAACGCGTTGGCCACCTCGTCTCGCATGACGCGGATCTCGGCCCACAGAGCGGGCGCGATGCGCAATCGCGCCGCCGGTTCGAGCATGCTCACCGACGGTAGGGCAATAACGCCATCGGATGCGAGGCGTGGCAGTACCGAGCTCGCGAGATGTGCGCGCACCTGATCCATGCTCAATTGACCAGCCTCGCGCTCCGCGTCGCGCCCGGCGGCGCGCTGCGCCGCAAGGTGATCGCGGCGATAGTTGACGGCGACATCGTCGAGTTGCGCTGTTCCTTCGGCGTCCGCCGCGCAAATGAGCGCGTGGAGTGCGAGCGCGGTGGAACGATCGCCATGCGCAAGACGGTCAACGAGCGTCTGGATTCCTGGGCCGGTCATTCGGGCTTTACCGGAGGAGCCGGGCGAGTCGCCGCCGGCGTTGGTGTTGGCGCTGGCACTTGGGCCGGAGGCGTCGTGCGCGGCGGAGCAGCGCCTGTTGGCGTTGTCCCCGGTGGGGCAGCTTTGCGGCCGGAGTCTGATTGCGGCTCGAGGTACATGCCGCCGCACGGCGGATCCGAATCTTCGACCTTCACCAGTTTGACCTTCGCCGAGTCGAATGTCACGGTCACGCGCTTTCCGCAAACGTAGTTGATCGCCGGTTTGCGAAGCGTCGTGTCCTGCGGCGCCAAATGCTGCAGCGAAGTGGCTTTGGAAACCGCGACAAGTTCGCGGATTCGCGGCTTCGACGTCGTGTCACTCTTGGGAATGGAATCGAACTGCGCGATGATGGTGTCCCCCGTCAGTCGATCCTTTTCGTCCGGATGAAACTTGGTCGTGTCGGCGGGCATCCCTTCGGCCGAAGCGAGTCGCACCGCGTGCATCACGCGCACGCGCTGCCCGGGCATGAGCACGTCAATCGAATCGGCAACGATGGCCTGCGTCGGCGAGTTCGCGTGCGCGCGGCTCTTTCCCCACACGATCGCACGTTGCAGCAAATCGTCCGTGATGCGCAAGTCGATTGTGTCCGACTTGAGAACCAGATCTTCGCTTACCGCCTCACTCTTGTTCTTCGCGAGCACGCGCTCGAGCTTCTTGCGCCGCGACAACAGGTCGATGGTCTCGCCCACGAGCGTGAATGGCCGACCCTTTGTGCCGGTGATTTTCGGGTTCCGCATGATGCGAACGAGCCCAGGGCCGCCGTCGAGAAACAGGGAGTCTCCAGTCGCGGTCAACTCCGGACGCACCACCACCACCTCGCCCGACGAGGCGACGACGCTGTCGCCGTCGAGCCAGATGGTATTGCCGGTGATTGTGACTGGTGGTTGCGGCTTGCCTTGCGCGTCCTTGTCGATGATGGTCATCGTCGGCCGGCCGAGCGCCGTGGCTTTCTGCTTCGGGCGCGTCTTTGGGATTGGCTTGAAATACTCGAGTGACGTTCCCTTCAACGTCGACCCGGTCGGAAGCGTCGCGTCAACGTTGAGAAACGCCAGCAACCGCTCCTCGCGCTGAAAGTAGGTGAGGAAGTCAGACTTCAGCTTGAGCCGTGGCTCCTTGTAATCCACGTGACCGATGAAGAAGAAGCGTCCTTCGTCGCCGTACTGCTCGAGGCTGTCGGACTTTAGGACAATCTTTTGCGATGGGCAGCGCGCAGTTACGCCGCCGCCCAGATAGCTGTTGTACTGGCCGCTCGGCAGCTTGAGACTGACTAACGAAGTTGTTGGGTTCTGATCGATCTGGAACGTGCAGCGGCCCTTCGGTGCTGGTTGTCCTAGTGCCTGCCCGGTGGCCGAAGCCAAGAGGAGCAGCGCGATTGCGAAAGCGCGACTCATTGGCTGGGAAGTGTAAATGATCCGCCTTTGCCCCCGAAGTTCCGGAGCACGCGAACGTGGGTCAACTGCGGGTCGGCTTTCAGCCCGATTCCCGAAACGGTCTTGCCAGGTTCCACGAGTGTAAACGACGTATCGCTCGACACTTCGTTGATGCCTTGAATGTACCTGAGTTGTGGAGACGTCAATCGCTTGCCTTCGTTGTTGACGATGATGACGTTGCCGAATCCTTCGAGCATTTGCTGACGGAGATTGTATCGTCCACGATCTGCGCTCATGACTCCGTCCTTCGCGCCCGTCGTCGTGTTAAAGGTGACGCGCACCTTCCGCATCTCGAAGCGCGTATTCTCGTCGAAGACAAAGACGGTGTCAGCGAACATTTCGCCGCGCTGTACGCCCTTGTCCGTCAGGAGCGAGTGGGTGTTGTACAGCACCTGCTCCGCACTGTCGGCCAGTGTCGCCTTCGCCGCGACCGGAGGGGCGCTCCCCTTGCTCTTGCATCCCGCGACGGCAACAAACGCAATGGCGATGGCCACAAACACCGAGCGACTCGTCACGCGACGCGCGCCCGCATGAGATCGTGCAAGTGCGCGACACCCACGAGCCGATCGTTCGCGTCGAGCACGGGCATCGCCATGACGCCGTGCGTTTCCATGCGGAACGCAACCGCACTCGCGAGTTCGCCGGAGAGGGCAATGCGCGGCGTGCGCGTCATGATGCGCTCGACTGCCTGCGACAACACATCCGTTTCACGTTCCATCAATCGCGTCAAGTCTCCTGCGGTGAGTACACCATGCAACCTCCGATCGTCGTCCGCGACCAGGACGATACCCCGCTGCTCTGCCAACACGACGACAGCCTGTCCAAGCGTGCTGCCAGGCGCCAACACAGGGAGCGGCTCCATCACCATCACTGCATCGATGCGTGTTACGAGACGACGCCCGAGCGCACCGCCTGGATGCAATCGCGCAAAGTCCTCGCGGCGAAATCCCTTGTGCTCGAGCAACGCAACGGCCAATGCATCGCCGAGAGCGAGCGCCGCCGTCGTGCTGGTTGTCGGTGCGAGATCGTGTGGACACGCCTCTTCGCGTACCCACGCATCGAGCAGGACGTCGCATAGTTGCGCGAGCGCCGAGTTCGTCTCCCCCGTAATGCCGATCGTGCGTACCCCGAGGCCCTGGAGATGTTCGAGGAGTCCAAGCAACTCGTCGGACTCGCCTGATTTCGAGAGTAGGATCGCGACGTCGTCCGATCCGACGATTCCGAGGTCGCCATGCAGGCTGTCCATCGGGTGCAGGAAAATGGCCGGCGTACCGGTGGACGTCAGCGTTGCCGCAATCTTACGTCCAATCAGCCCGGATTTTCCCACACCGGTCACGATAACGCGGCCGCTCGACTCCGCGATCATTGTCACGGCCACGGCGAAGCTCTCGCCAAGGCGCTCCTCAACGGCACCAAGTGCCTCGCGCTCGAGGCGCAGCACGCGACGACCGCGCTCGACGATTTCGTCCGGCGTCATTTGCGTGCGTTGGAGAGCGGAAGGGAGCGCTCGGCGACGTAGCGCTCCGTGACGGTGTCCCACTCATTGCGCGCCTTGAGCAAGAGTTCCGCGAATTCACGCACGGCGCCCGCACCGCCGGACTTCGTGAGTTGTGTGGCGCACGTCGCCTTCACTTCTGGAACCGCGTTCGCGACGGCAACGGGAAGTCCGACAAGACGCAGTACGGCCATGTCCGGAAAATCGTCTCCAATGAAGGCGGCCTCGGACGGTGCAATGCCGTGCCGGTCCAGCATGGCCAGAAACGCGGGAAGCTTTTGCGCGTTCGCATCCTGTGCGAGATCTTCGATGCCCAATTCCGCCGCGCGAAGACGCACGCTCTCCGATACGCGACCCGTGATGATGGCCACGCGAATGCCGGCCTTCTGCATCAAGTAGATGCCCAAGCCGTCCTGAATGTCGTAGCGCTTGAACTCGAGTGGTCGTCCATCGACCGCGCCGAGATAGATGCCGCCGTCGGTGAGCACACCGTCGACGTCGAGCACCACGAGCCGAATGGACTCGGCGAGCGTAGAGTCGATCATCCCCGTGCGCATCTCCACACATCGACCGCGCGACGTATCAGGGCGTCGAGCTGATCGAGCGGCATCAAGTTCGGACCGTCGCTTGGCGCGTGCGCTGGATCGGGATGCGTCTCCATGAAAAGGCCGTCCACGCCGACGGC
>JBDTMO010000573.1:0-4078 GCA_039934235.1 bacterium
GAAGTGCCCTTCGCCGTATGTTGCCGAGGGCGCGGCGACTACATCGTGATGACGAGGATCACTGGGCCTTCGTGCGAATTGCTGCCGAACTTCTGCATCGCGGCGGATGGGTTCAGGAAGCGAATTTCCTTGACGGTGCTTGCCACAATGCTGCGCAGCTCTTCGAGCCCGGTAACCTTGTTGCCGTCGATGGATGCGTGGACCTTGCCAGCCTCCGGGTCGCCGCCAGCCGCCGCAACGTTGTGAAGGCCGCGCACCGTCAGGTAGGTCGGACGGAGTGACGTGATGACATCAAGGACGCTTTGCGAACTCAGCGTGCCGCTCTGTAGCTCCTCCTTCGTGATGATGTCGCGGTTGCGCGTGGGAGCTGCCGCCTGAGGCTGCGCGTCTGCGGTGACGATCGCGCCGGGTTGAGACGGCGCTGTTTCCGGCGGCGCCTTAGCGCACGCGCCGACTGCCGCCAGAACCACGAAGGCGCGCAGAATTTGTGATGACATGTGAGCCTGCCTGCAAAGGGAATTGAATGATGACGCAGTGTCGCGAGCGCCGTCAAGCTGATCGCACGGCGCAATAGAATAACGACTTGCCCTGCGGTCGCGACGTCACCTGCTGGTGGTCGCTTAGTGCGGTCCCGGGGATCCCGTCGACCGCTGGGTGCCTCGCACCACCTCGACTCGCAACTCGGTCCAACCATCAACTTGCGCGTACTCCACACGAAGCTGGTGTCGGCCAGCGGTCAGCGGCGCGACGTCGATGGCGGACTCGTGCGGCGTCCAATGGTCGATTGCGAGGGTGCCGTCGACGTACACTCGAATTGCGTCGTCGCTGATGGTGCGAAGCGTGTAGACGCCGGGCGTGAGCGTTATCTCAGTGGTCGCTTCGGCGGCGAAATGCGATTGCGGCACGCCGGGGACGGTGGGGCGGTACCACATGAAATCCAGTCGCGGTTCATGTCGCGACACGAGTGGAGGTCCGCGTCGCGCGGCATCGAACGCGTCGCGGGAAAGTTCTTTCGCCGTCGTGTCAGGCCAACGGTGAAAGCGCACATCCCAATCGGTGTGTGGCTCGAAGCGACCGTACGAGAACTGGTACGGCTGCCCTGCGGCGCGCGACGATCCGGCCGGCGAACGTGTGGCCGAGCCACGGTACTCGAGGGAGACGGACCAGTCGTCCGCAGCGCGTTCAGGCGTCACGGTGAGCGTGTCGCCAATGCGGCCAGACGTACCGGAAATTGACGCAACACCTTCGCGGTGCAGCATGCGCCAGGAGCCAGGGGGACCAACGACCTGTAGTCGAAGCGGGTTTGAACGCACGCTGTCGATCGGCCACAGTTTCGGGGAGCGCCAATCGAACGGACCCCATTCGTCGACGATGATGGCGGAGCGGTCGAGTTTTGCGGCTGGTGTGCGTGGAGCCGTGCGAGTGCTCGCGGGGAGTCTGGGCGCCAACGAGCGCCAGACATCGGGGGGCACCAACGTGGCGGGGTCGCATGTTTCGGTACCGGGGTGCAGATCCTTCGACTCGCTGCGCTCGCTCAGGATGACACCTTTGGCGCTGCGCTCGCTCAGGATGACATTGGTGGCGCCGCGCTCGCTCGCGATGACAACGTTCGCGGACGTGTCGAGTGGCGTGGTGTTGAGGATCTTCAGCGCCTCTTTTGCCACGGCAAAGCGATTGTTCGTGATCTTGTAGTCGCGGCTCTTCGTGTCGCGATGCTTCGGGTATCCCCAATCTGACGGTTCGATCGCGTTGGCCCAGAGACTCACACCAGTCGAATCGCCATCGAAGTGGTTGGCCACGATGCTGTTGTCCTGACCATGCTCGATGGCAATGCCGACGCGATTTCGGGAGAAGCAATTGCCGATTACGCGCGAGTTGAAGCTGTAGCCTCCCCAGAGGCCATTGTCGCTTCCCTCGATGCGATTGCCGATGAAATCATTGCGGCTGAAAGTGGCTTCCATGCCGTTCGTCGGTGCGAAACTGAAATCATTGCCAACAAACAGGTTATCATTCGCGCCACCTTCGCCGGTGTCCATGGTTGACTGGCCGGCCCACAGGAACAGTCCGTCGCCGCCATGCGTCACGGAGTTCCACGCCACAACATTGTGCGAGCTCTGCTCATACACCAGAAGTCCGGCCGAATCCTGACCACGACGAAAAAATCCGTGACTGTAGCCACGCACGTTGTAGTCGATCTGGTTGCGCGCGATCGTGTTGAAGCTCGACCGATACAGCGCGAGGCCGAGTGCGGAATTGTATGAGAGTGTGTTGTCGTGAATGGAGAGTGAGTCGGAACGCGTGAGCATGATGCCGTTACTGCCTTGCTCGACGCGATTGCCGCGAAGCTCACCGCCGCGTACGTCCTCCAGATAGATGCCTGCACCAAAGCGCAGCCACTCGCGCTGCTCGTTGTGGTGGAACGACATCCAGTCAACCAGACTTTCGTGCTCGACGACGCTGAAAAGCCGAGGTTTCCAGTTGAAGCTCATGTCGTTGTCGATGAGCTGGAGGCCGCGCGTGCCGATCGCGATCAGGCCAACCTTGTAGCCGCGAACATGTGCGTTGAGAATGCGCACGTTGTGTCCGCCTTCAACGCGAATGGCGACGCCGGCGCCTGCGTCAGGATCGGCAGTGCGCGGAGTTCCTGCGAGTTCGGCGCCGTTGAAGTCGACGGTGATGTTGTCGCCGCGAATGACGATCACGGCGGAGTCGATCGACGGATTCGCGGGGAGTTGGTAGACTCGGCGAACGATGCGCGTCGAGGTCGTGATGACGAGGCCGCGGCGTACCTCTACGTCGCGCTTAGCTGGAGGTTGGGCAGGCAGAGATTGAAACGCCAAGAACGCAACGAACAGGAGCAGTCGCGGAGCCGAAAGTGCAGATCCTTCGCTGCGCTCAGGATGACAAAGTGGGCTACGCTCAGGATGACAAAGTGGGGTGCGCTCAGGATGACAAACCGGGCTGCGCTCAGGACGACAAGCGCTCAACGCTTGGTCCACACGGCGACCACAGCGCACGCGGGCTCGTACGCCTGATTCCGAAATTGTATGGGCGCCAACGAGATGTCCGGATACGCCTCGATCGCGAGAATGGACTTCATCGGCACCGTAAAAGTCAGCGAGAACAAGTCGGCCATTCGATTGCCATCCAGGTACACCGCCACCGTTTTGCAATCGCCGCGGCCCTGAACATTGTACTGATCCTTTTGCCGGAAACCGGGGGCTGCTCTGAGGACGTCGGCTGGCGAGGTCGCAGTCTCGAGCCAGGAGTTTCCCGGCAGGAACAACGTACCTGTTGCAGAATGACTGCGTTCGAGAATGGCATTGAGGACCCGCGTATCCCGACTCGCCGTGCCGATGACGTTGACGGCTTCCAGCGTCTGTGCCTCTTTCTCGAGCACAATGCGCAAGGGCGCAAAAGACCCGTTGGTCGCGTTCGCGAGCATTGTACGAGGTTGATAGCCAATCGCCTTCAACTCGATGAACCAGGTGCCGGCAGGAATACCGCCGAGGGAAAATGCTCCGTCACGAATTGGCGTGTCGAGGGCGAGCGCATCGACGCTGATGACGCCTGTTCGCAGCGCACTTGAATCCTGGTGCACGGCGCGTCCTGTAATCGCTGCGGTGCCGTGCGTTGCCCCGGAATCGGCGAGCAGGAAATCCTGACGCAAGGCGCCACCGGACGGGATAAGCAGTTGCCCAGTGACGCTCCGAAACCCCTTGCGCACGACCACCACGTCAATCGCCGCATCGCTCGGCACGCCGCACGCGAGGTACTGGCCGTCGTCACCCGTGGTGAAGACGACTTGCTTGGGGACGGAGCGAAATCCGTTTTGTTGGAGTGTGTTTTCAACCCAGCGGATCTTTACATCGGCGCCCGCCGCCGGGGCCTCGTGCGCTGCATCGAGCACGACGCCAGCGAGCATGCCGTCGAACGGACCGCCGGCGTCCTTTCCGCATCGCTTCATGCGCACCGTCGCCCCAGACTCGACCGCGAGGTCCATGATGACGCTGCTATCCGCCGCGAGTTCGAAGCCGCGGACCGGGGACTCGAGACCGAGTGCGTTCAGTACGTCGTG
>JBDTMO010000574.1:0-4061 GCA_039934235.1 bacterium
CCGCGGCGCCGATGTAGCAAGTGATGGCGATGAAGTGGGCGATCGCGGTCATGTCGTTCGCCTAATCTAATGCACTCGCGCCTCGCGTATGCCGTGCAGCGCGCTTCAGCGCGCGAGCGTCACGGCATTCGCGCCGTGAGCCGCACACTCTCCCCCACCCTGATCGCGGGTTGTTGCTGCGAGGTGATTCGTGCCGTGCTGCCGTACGGCGTGACGCGAACGACCTGGGCTGTCGCGATCAACACCTCGGGTATCGCCATACGCTCATCCAGTACCGCGGGCTGGCGCGGACGGAAAATCTGCACCTCGTCGCCGATCTTCATTCCGTCCTTCGACGTGAGGTCGAACAGCACGTCATAGTCGAGCGACGGCAAAACAGCGGGACGCCAGATCGCGCGAATCGTGGTAACTCGGTTGTCCGTGTACGGCACCGGCAGCGATGTGGCCCCCGCGCCAGTCGTATCGAGGGCAATCACCCGCGCATCGGCCTCGACCATCCCATACACCTCGAGCACCTCGACAATCGCTGCCTCGCCATTCCTCGGCGCGCGCACCACTTGCAGCAGCGACGTTGGAATGACGACCGTTCCGAAGTCGTCGATCGTCTCGCCAAGCCGGTATGAAATGAACTTTTCATGCTCGCCGGCCACGCTCCCGACTGGCGGCTCCATCACCAGCTTGTCGTACATCTGGAAATTCGTGGTCAGCCGCTCCTTCGCGATGCCGGGAATGTCGGCACCAAAGAGGATCTTCCCTGAACCGCGAGGCCCCGTTTCGGCACTCACGAAGCTGGAACGCAGGACGTCTCCAATCGTAACGTGCGCTGGTGGGGCCGGCGTGACGACCAGCCCAGCCGTGCGAGAAATGCTCTCGCGCTTGAAGACGGTTGGACCTACGCGATTGGTTGGCGCCTGCTCGGCGACAACGGGCGCTTCGGGCGAATTGCCGGGCAGGCGCAGCACCTCACCCGGGTAAATCCAATGCGGGTCTTCAATCTGGTCCGTATTGAGCCGATAGATCGTCGGCCAGAGGTATGAATCGCCCAGATAGGTATGCGCGATGTCCCACAGCGTGTCTCCGCGCTTCACAGTGTGCGAGGCGGGGGCATCTGCGCGGACGTCCTGCGCCAACGTGACGCTGGCGGAGGCGAGGGAAAGAATTGCGGCGGCGGGGATCGACCAGCCGAGACGAGGAATGTTCACGCGCTCGAGGGCTGCTGCGCCAAGGAAAGGCACATGGGAAACGTCGGATTCGACCGCCGGCTGCGGCGGGACTGCACCAATGACGATTGGCCAGCGGATGAGAAACCGGCCGGTCCGCGATAATAGTACCGGACCGTCCGCCGAGACAACTGTAACTCAGAGCGTGACTTGGCGCACACCTGACGTTCAAGGCTGGCGTCCGCGGCGAGCGGGAGCCTCCCGGCTTCACCCACGCATTCCCGAAACCACATTCAGCACCCGGTCGATGTCTGCGGGGCTGACGTAGAAATGTGCTGACAGACGCACGCCGGGATCCCCCTGCGATCGTACGCGAATCTTCTTCGCCCACAGCGCATCCTGTAGCTCGCGACCGGTGTGGCCGTTGACGCCGAACGTCGTAATTCCGGCCGCGAAGTGCGGGTCTGCCGGCGAAACCATGTGCACATGGGGCATCGTCGCCAAACCCGCACGCAAGCGCTGCGTCAGCATTCCGTCCCAGCGCGCAATCCGATCGATGCCGATCTTCCCGATGAACTGGAGCGCCGCGCGGAGTCCCCACGCCATCGCCGGACTTCCCGTGCCGTAGTGCATGAATCGAAATGCGCCCGCCGCCTCATCGTCGAAACCGGCGCTGGCCAGCGTGTTCCAGATGCGCGGCTGCACGTCGCGCTTGATGTAGAGGATGCCGGTGCCCTTTGGCGCGAGCAACCACTTGTGTGGACTCGCGACGTAGGCGTCGCAACCAAGGGCCTTCACGTCGACAGGAATTTGACCCACCGCCTGCGCCCCATCGACGACGGATAGTGCACCGTTCGCTCGAGCGAGGGCGCAAAGCTCCTGTGCCGGCATCCGGATTCCACGTCCCGACGTGATGTGACTGAACACCACAACCTTCGTTCGCGGCGACATGGCCTCGGCGAACATCGCGACGACGCCGCGCGGCCCCTTCTCGACAGCTTCGGCAAGCGGGAGTTCCTTGACGATCACGCCATGGCGCTTCGCGCGGAGTTTCCATCCGCCGATGCCGCCCGCGTGCTCCTGGTTCGTCGACAACACCTCGTCGCCAGCCGTCAGGTCGAGGCCGTTTGCGAGAAGGCTCATACCCATCGTCGCGTTCTGGGTGAGCGCGATTTCATCAGCGGTTGCGTTGATGAACGCGCCCGCTTCGGCGCGAAATTCCGTCAGCGGTTGATAGCCAGTCAGTGGCTCGCCGTCGGCCTGAAAGTATGGCCAGTCCGGAAGTTCGCGCTCGAGCAGTTGAAGTCCCTGCACGACGACATCCATGACGTCGCGTGGAATTGCTCCCAGCGTGCCGGTATTGCAATACGTGACGCTCGTCGGAAAAAGGAAGCGCTTGCGCGCCTCGGCAAAAACGTGCGCGTCATCGGCGTGCGGCGGTACGACGAAAGGCTCGGCCGGCATCAAGCTCGACGCAAAGTCCATCGATGGAACGATTCCGGCCGCGAGGCTCGTCGCCGCGATCCGCGAAAGGAATTGTCGTCGTGCCAAATGCTCTGTCATCAGCCCTTGAGCTCCTTGTACCATGCGTCGAACGCGCGAGGGTAGAATGCCTTGTTGAACAACGTCCATTCGCCGAGCGCAGCGGGAAGCGCGAACGCCGCGCCTGCGTCGGCGGAGCTGACTCCCTTGGCGTACGCGGCTCGCGCCGCATGCTCAATTTCGTCGAGAATCACGACGTACCTGTCATACTCGGCGGCCCGTCCAACGGCGCCGTGACCCGGGACATACGTCGTCTCGCGCGCACGCCTGAGCGCGCGTACCGACGCTGATAATCTCGTCGGCACAGCGTCCACGAAATTCGGGAACATCGCGTTCCAGAACAGGTCGCCGCAGAAGACGATGCTCGGATCATCCAACTCGAGCGAGACGTCGCTATCGGTGTGGCCGCCACGCGGCACGATGTGAACGGTTCTTCCACCCAGATCGAGCGTCGACGGCGCCGCCGAGGAAATAACCTCCGCGCCGGCCACGGCCGCGGATCGGCCAGGTTCGAGAGGAAGGTTCTTCGTGACGACGAGTTCGCGCGTGCGCTCCGTTGACTTGATCGACGGATGTTCTCCGCTCGCGAGATAACCGGCCACGCCGTTCGCATGATCTGCGTGGTAGTGCGTGAGCACAACGTGCGTCGGCCATTTCCCCGTCAGTTCCCTGGCCCGGGCTCCCAACCACTCCGCGCCTTGGGGCTGGTTGAACCCTTCGATCGCCAGGACACCATTTCGACCAGCGATGATGCCGCCGTTGGAAAGCGTCGTGCGGTCGCCGCCGAGCGGCGTCGATACCATTGCCCACACGCCATCAGCAAGCTTTTCGAGGCTGCCAAACGGCTCTCGCGCGGCGACTCGGCCGAGCGGTGCACGTGCCCAGGCGAGGCGTGCGCTGAGCGGCATCGCGTGCGCAGCGAGCGCCAGATGAGCGGCGCAGGAACCCGACTGCGCGAGGAATTCTCGGCGCGGGATAGATGATGGCATGTGTCGTGGACGGGAAGTGAAGTGTTGTGCGTTCAAAAAGAACCGGGCGTTCAGCCTCTAGGTTCCACGCAAGAAACGGCGAGGAGCAGGTTCTCCTCGCCGTTCTTGGTTTTCCACATCGGGTGGATCAGAACGGCAGGTCGTCGTCCTCGTCCGCAAGCGCTCCGGGGAAGTCTTCGAAGTCGTCTCCCCCTGCACCGCTCTTGGCCTTGGCCGGAGCGGACGCTGCACGCGGGCGACTGTTCGCGGAATCACCTTCGAAGTCACCTCCCGGCCGACCGCCACCCGGTCCGCCGCCAAGCATCAGCAGTTCCCGAACGTTGATCTCCGTGGAGTAGCGCGTCTGGTTCTCCTTGTCCTGCCACTGGCG
>JBDTMO010000575.1:0-4048 GCA_039934235.1 bacterium
ACCCGCCGCATGACGGCGGCTTCAAATACAATCCGCCCAACGGCGGCCCGGCGGAGTCCAGCGTCACGGACTGGATTGGCGCCAAGGCGAACGACTTCCTCGTGGCAGGCCTCAAAGGTGTGCGTCGAATCTCCTATGCAAAGGCGCTTGGCGCGAGTACGACGCATCGGCATGACTACCAGGCGGCTTACATCGCCGACATCTGCCACGTGATCGACATGGACGTCATTCGAGGCGCGACGATCAGCCTCGGCGTGGATCCGATGGGAGGCGCCGGGGTGCAGTACTGGGAGCCGATCGCCGACCGCTATGGGCTCAACCTCACGGTCGTGAACAACGCTGTCGATCCCACCTTCCGCTTCATGACCGTGGACTGGGACGGCCAGATTCGCATGGACCCCTCGTCGCCTTACGCGATGCAGCGGTTGATCGACATCAAGGATCGCTTTGACATCGCCTGGGCCTGCGACACCGATCATGATCGGCACGGCATCGTCACTCGAAGCGCGGGGTTGCTGCCGCCCAACCACTACCTGTCCGTCGCGGTCGACTATCTGTTCCAACACCGGCCGGAGTGGCGGGCGGACGCGGCAATTGGCAAGACACTGGTGAGCAGCCAGATGATCGATCGCGTGGCAGCCAACGTCGGGCGGAGGCTCTACGAAGTGCCGGTTGGATTCAAGTGGTTCGTGGATGGCTTGCTCGATGGCTCACTGGGCTTTGGTGGGGAAGAAAGTGCAGGAGCGTCGTTTGCCCGTCTGGACGGAACGGTATGGACGACCGACAAGGATGGCATCGTGCCGGCGCTGCTCGCGGCAGAAATCACGGCGCGGATGGGTCGTGATCCGGGCGAGCTCTATCGCGACCTTGCGCGTGAGCTCGGCGAAACGGTCTACGACCGCGCCGAGGCACCGGCCACCCCGGTACAAAAGGCGCTCCTCGCGGCGCTCTCGGCACAGCAGGTCAGCATCACCGAGCTGGCAGGCGAGAAGATCGAGAAGGTGCTCACCAAGGCGCCGGGGAACGGGGCGCCGATTGGCGGGGTGAAGGTGGTCGCCAGGAGCGGATGGTTCGCAGCGCGCCCTTCGGGAACAGAGGAGATCTATAAGATCTACGCGGAGAGCTTCAACGGCGCCGACCATCTGCATCGCGTGCTGGATGAAGCGCAAGCGATGATCAACGAGGTCCTTGCTGGAGCGCAACCCTCGAGCAAAGCGCCTTGAGCGCGCCGTCGATGGCGCTCACCGGTGAAGGTTGTGTGGTGATCTCGGCTTACAGACCCTGTCCTTGATCGCGCAGGTCGGCGGAGAGGCGCGGAGCTCCGCCGTCGTCCAGCCACCGCTCCCTCGCCGATTCACTCAGGCGATGATGCGCTGATGCCGTCGGGGTGGCGGGGGCCGTGTCTCCGGCAGGAAAACCGTGCGCCACCGTGAGCAGGATGAGCGCCCCGTGCACGGACTACGCGGCGTGTTCGACGCGCGCGGCAAAGACCAACACGTCGCCGGTGGCGAGCGCGTATTCCTTGTCGAGTGCGTAAAACGTCACATCGCCATTCAGCACCTGGATCGATATGGGATTGTCGGTGCTGTGCGGCGGGAGGACGCCACCGGCGGCGAGGCCCATGAGCGTCAGGCGGAGTGGACCTTCCTTCACGAGCGTGCGCGCGCTCCGTCCATGTTGGGCGAGCAGCACCGGATCGATCATCAATGCGTCGGTTCCGAGGTGCTGCGCGATGATGTCGCCGGATATAGTGCGGTGCATCGAGGACATGCGGATGCCGGGCTTGAGGCTGTGGGTTATGCGAGCGACCTACAGCAGGATCCTGTGACAGGTCTGACGCGTTGTAACGGCGCATGAGATCGCATCGCAAGTCACGATCCCGAGCTCCGATCCCGCCTTCGGCACTCCGTGATGTATTGGGGTGAGGCGAAGCGAGTATCGCGCAACTCCCACGCGGGCGAGCTCTGGTAGTCGCTCCCGTCTCGAATGCATTCTCGCGCATTCCCTCCGCGTGCGGTGCCATGATTCCGAGCAAAGACGGATTACAGACCACGATGGCTGCCTCGCCTTCGGTGTGCTGAGGTGAACATGGGCGCGAGCCCTGAGAGTGGCTCGTCTTGTGCACCAATAATACAGTTAACGCGAGCCCACGGAGTTCTTCACGGCTCATGATGGGCTCGGACTGGCGGCCTCCACTCCGTCCGAACCATCTGTGGTGGGCCCTCGCGACCGTCGGGACGGTGCCCACGTCGGCGACGACGTTTCCTTCGAGGGTACATCAATGCAACAATTGACGATGGCGATCTCCGGCATGAGCTGCGGCGGCTGCGTAACCAGAGTGCGGAACGCGCTGGGCGCCCTAGCCGGCACGCACCTCAATGCGGTGACCGTTGGATCGGCGACCGTGACGTACGACGACTCCCGAACAACGCCGGCGGCGATTGCCCAGGCAGTGACCGCTGCTGGCTATGAAGTTGTCGACTCGCCAGCGCTGGTGGGCGCGGCGGTCGGCGCAGGCAACGCAGGGACGGAGGGCGGATGCTGTTGCGGCTAGTGGCCCGCGCAACCTGAAGCGTTCGTCAACTCACCGTCATTCTCGCTCGCGATCGAACACGAGGAGATGTGTGAGCTGTTGGCCTCACCGGTGTAGAGGGCTTGCGATGGACGATGCGCGTCTGCGAGGTCAGAATCGCTTTGTCGGTCGGGAATGTGCCAGCTGGTGCAGGTCCCACCCATCCCCGTAGAAGGAGCAGTATCGTGAAGACAGTCCATGTATTGTCCTACTTATCAGCCGCCGCGCTCGCTGCGTCACTCTTCGCGTGCACGCAGGCCGGGGGAAAGACGAGCGCGGACAGCGCAGCTGCGAGCGCCAGAGCCGGTTCCCTCGAAGGACCTATGCAGGGCAATGGAAGCGCCATGATGGGGCGCGCGGGCGGAATGGGGAGCATCCGCGCCATGACGACTGGTGCCGCCGTCTCGGACTCCATGGAGACGAGCCTCCGCGCGATGGACAGGATGAGCGCGGCGCAGATCGCGGCGGCGTTTCCGGCGCACAGCCACGCCGCTGCAACCATGCTGTCCAGAATGAGCGCCGAAGTAGACGGCATGCACATGTCGTCGAACATGAGCTGGGGTGCCACGAGTGACTCGATTCGCCAGGACCTCAGTCACATGGCGGGGCTGACCGGTGCACAGATGCACGCCGCGATGCCGGCCTATCATGCGCGCATGACGAGGTTGATGGGCATGCACGGGCAGCTGATGGGGAAGGCAAGGACGTAACGCACCGCCTCTTTGCGAGGGAACACACTGTGACAGACCAGTGAGCAGGGCACCCGCACACCTTCAGGAGACGTGTGCGCTCGAGCTGGCGGACGTCATGCCCGCGCATGATGCCATGTCGATGGACAGGAAGACGTGAGCGCCCGATGATACCTAAACGTGTTGCCGCGACCTTCGCCGCCCTGCTCGTCATCGAGATCACCTGCGGCCGTGACTCCCTGGACCGACGCGCCGACACGGTGATGTTGAAGAAGCCGACCGCGCTCGTCACGGCGAACAACATGGTGAATGTTGTCGTGGGATGATGCGGCGCTCCGCGAGCGCGTTCGCACGGTGCTGCATCTGTCGCATTTACACGCCCCCGAGTAGGGGCTTCTAGAACGGACGAAAGCCGCAGCGACACGCCGCGACCCCTCGCCCAATTCATGCGCTCACGGCTTGGTCTTGTCGGCCTTCCTGTCTGCTACCGCTTCGGCCTTCTCATCCCTTTGGCGTTTCATGCTGATTCGCGATGAGCTTGCCGGTCATGCGTCGATATTCACTTCATCGATGCCGGACTGTCCGGCGGTCTTCATGTCGAAGCTGTAGCTCACCTTGCCGCCCTCGCGCTCAATCTCGCCGGTGCGGATCGCTCTGGGGTTCGTCTTTTCGGGCAGTGTACGCGCGTCGACCGTTGTCATGTGCGCTTCCCTCTGCAATTACGCCCGCGGACGGCGACCGCAAAGAAGGGAAGCATGAGCTGTTCTCTTTCGCGTTAGATATCCCG
>JBDTMO010000576.1:0-4046 GCA_039934235.1 bacterium
CGAACCGAAGTTCGGAGTCGAACACGGACTGCGCGCGAACTGCCGGCGCCACTACCGCCGCAAGCGCGAGAGGGAGGAGTGTGCGCATATGCATGCTCATGGCGTCTTGGGGCGAGCGATGACGATGGTAACTCTGGCTGTTCCCGATGGGTTGTCACTGCCCGTTCCCGCCGACACCGGATCCTTGGAACCCGGTTGCGACGTACCGCCGCTACCCGACGCGCCTCCGGTGGCTGCGCCGGTCGCCGATGGATTGAGGTCTCCCGCCGCATTCTGCACCGTGTTCCCAAGGCCCATTCCGCCCATCGATCCGGGCGAGCCCTGCTGCGCCGCGGTGACAACTGCGCCTTCGCTGGTGCCCTTGAGGCTGCCTTCAACCGTCGCCGCGGTTACGCCAGCACCCGCAGACGCCGCGCTGGACTCCTGGCTCTTCGATTGAGCGGCACCAAAGCCCGGGTCAAGACGCACGGCATCGTTGAAGAACCGGCTCGCATCGTCGTACCGGCCCTCGTCTGACGCGGTGAGTCCACGACTGTACGCGAGAAATGCCTGCATCGATCGCGTTGGCCGCTGCTCGATTTGTTGCCGCTCCGCCACCGTGAGCGTTACGCCAAGCTGCGTAAACAGATCGAGCGCGAGTTTTTTCTCGAGGTTGAAAACCTGTTCGAGTTGATCAGACGCCTGTGCGGATCCGCGAATCTGGCTCGTTGGGACATCGACCACGGCCGCGTCAACGCGAAGGTTTGCCCCGTCGACCTGAAGGATCGCGCCCTGAACGACGCGCCCGGCGCGCACGAGCTTTCCCGCGCGGACATTGGTCGCAGCGTCCGTCGTGCCTGTCTGCTGCAGCTTGATCTCATCGATCAGCGCCTGCATGCGAGAACGTTCGACGAGCGTGAGTTGCGAGGAGCGCGCGAGATCGGTGGTAAGCAGGTCCGCGAACCCACGCTCGAGCGGCTTGAGCGTGCTGTCGGCTCCACTGAAGCGAAGAGGCAGCACCGCAACGGTACGTGGATCACCCGCCTGACCAGACAGCGTTGCCTCCTGCCGAACCGCCGCCTTTGCTTCGGCCGTCAACTCAGTGCGCGTCAGCGCCGCGAGGCGCGACTGCAGTTGGCTGCGCACTCGGCTCGTCCGTCCAAACTGGATGTACGAAGAATACGCGGCCTTTGCGGCGGGCAGATCGCCAAGCGCCTCGTCGGTGAGGCCGAGGTAGAGCGACGTCGTCCCGTCCTTGGGGTCGCTCTTCGCTGCGGTCTCGAGTGAGGTACGCGCTTCCGCCAGCCGATTCGCCTTGTAGTAGGCAATGCCGAGCGAGCGGTTCACGGCCGCCGATTGGGGATCCGTGCGCTGCTGCTGCTCGAGTCGCGTGACGGAATCGCCCGCGCTCATGCCACCAGTGGCACATGCGGCGAGGCCGACGACAAGCAGTGTTGTGAGAACAGGATTGAGAATGCGCATGCAACCGCCTCCTAGCGGTCGGGGTCGAGCATGTCTTCGAAGCGCATCCACTGCGCGTAGAAGTACAGGTCCACGTAGCCCGTGCCGCCGTTGCGATTCTTTCGCACCAGCAACTCGGTCGCGCCCTCGATTCCTCGGGCGCTATCGTACATCCCTTCACGGAACAGTGCGAGTACCACGTCGGCGCGTTCCTTCACGGCGCCCTGCGCACCAAAGTCGTCAAGCACGGGCCGCCGGTCGTCACGCGCCGTGAGTCCGGGCAGCGGCGCGGTGACGAGGACGGCAACCCGTGCATCGAGCGCGAGCTGTTTGAGGGCACGGATTGCTGTCGCGGCTTCTTCTTCCGTCTCACGCACCCCAGGCAGCATCGCGTGCAAACCATCTACGACAACGAGCTTCATTCCATGTAGCGTCGCGATTTCGTCGACGATCGCGCCCACGCCACCAGCGGGCGCGCGTTCAATAATTGGCAACTCGTCCCGAAGGCGCACCGCCGCAGCGCCGACGCCGGCACGCGTCACGTCGTTCAGCGTCCCGCGCCGCAGGTCGTCCACCCGCGTACGCCCCTCGATTGCGAGTGCACGTTCGAGCACGCGATCGGGGAGCATCTCGCCCGAATAGAAAAGGGTGTCGTACCGCTCCTGGGCGACGCGCAAAGCGATGGCGAGCGCAAAGGCGCTTTTTCCGGACCCCACGTCGCCGCCGAGGACGACGAGGTCGCCACGGCGCAGTCCGCCGCCAAGGAGCTTGTCGAGGCTCGGGAAGCCGGACGGGACCGTGTCAGCAGGCGCGGCCCCGTCGGCTACTGCGTCGACGCGGCCAAGGAGAAGCGACAGGGGGGAGATGTCAGCGCCGCGCGGCATGGCCCAAGATAGGGTCCTTTCAGCCGGGGTAGCAAGGAAAAAAGCGAGTGTACGGCTACAGACACTTCCCGGCGATCAGCCTCGGAGGGACGCGGACAGGGCTTCCAGCTCGGCCCTGGACTGTGGGTCAAGGTACGAGGAGGCAGCCGTGGCCAGCGCGGTTACCTCCTTCCCAACGTCCCCGGGACGGCCGGCGATAGTGAGCTCCGCGCACTTCGTTACAGAGCCGCGAACGGCGGCGGGCAGGGCCAGAGTGCCAAGCCAGGCCTTCGCTCCGGCGCAACGCGCCGTTCGCGAGGCCGAATCGTCGTCCATGGGCCCGGCGCATTCCGCCGCGAGTCGGGCGGCGACGAAGCAGGCCAGCGCGACCTCCCGGGCGCCGCCAATTGGCGCGCGTCCGGCCAGCGCGGCGAGATGTCTGAAGCGGAAGACCGGTGCCGCGAGGGCGTACGGAGGAAGAGTTGGGGGCACGCGCGGAATCTGGGGCGGAGGGGCGTGCAGCGCTATCCGCTTGACGGCTTGCTCGCGCTTCGCGCTCGCTGGACTGCCCGTTCGCCGCTTCGCGGCTCGCTGGACGGCTGACTGCCCGGCCGCTTCGCGGCCTTGACGGTACTGCCTTGTTCGCTGTCCCGCGCCGCAGGCGCGCGCAGTCAAGCGCCAAGCGCAGCGAGGCGCAGGCCGTCAGCGGTCAGCCGTCAGCGAGCACGCAAAGAGCGCTTCGCGCCCTTTGCGTTGCTCCCTCTATAGTGGTGGACTACGTTTGACGTATGCCGCTTCAGGTCAAGGCCGTCCTCTGGGTCGACGACGAGGCGGAACTGCTCGAGCCCCATCGCATCTTCTTGCGTGACAAGGGGTTTGAGGTCGAAACCGCCACCAATGCCGACGACGCCCTCGAGCTCGTGAGGCGCCGCCCGTTCGATCTCGTCCTCCTCGACGAGCAGATGCCCGGAATGCGCGGCCTCGAAGCGCTCAAGGAACTGCGGGAGATCGAGCCGAACCTCCAAGTCGTCATGGTGACGAAAAGCGAGGAAGACGGCACCCTCACCGAAGCGCTTGGCAAGAATATCGGCGGCTATCTGGTAAAGCCGGTCACACCGCGCCAGGTGTACGCCATGGTCTCCGGGCTCCTCGAGGGCCCTCGGATCAGACAACAGGTCGTCGCCCGGGCCTTCGTGGATCGCTTTCGCGAAATGCAAGGCGAATCGCCCAAGGAACTCGACTGGCGTGGGTGGATCGACCGCTACCTCGAGATGGTGCAATGGGATCTCGACCTCACCGCCGCCAACGAAATGGGGCTGCACGAGTCGCTTCGCGGACTCTTCCCGGAACTCCGCCGAGACTTCGCGTCGTACATGTCGCGCGCCTACCCGGCGTGGCTCGCGAACCTCGAGGGCGACCGTCCGCCCCTGTCGATCGACATCGTGAGCGAATACCTGATGCCGGTGGTCGCGCAGGATAAGGCCGCGGCATTCATCGTCATCGATTGCCTGCGCCTCGACCAGTGGAAGTTCCTCGAGCCAGTCATCGCGCCACTCTTCGACATCGAGACGACGCACTACTTCGGCGTGCTGCCCACTGCCACGCCATATGCGCGCAACGCGTTGTTCAGTGGCCTGTTTCCCAACGAGATCGCCGCGCGCTTTCCGGATTGGTGGGGCGAGCGTGAGGACGAAACGCTCAACGCGCACGAGAAAGATTTGCTCGAGGCGCATCTGGTCGAAA